>JAPOOQ010000172.1 GCA_026713345.1 Gemmatimonadota bacterium
CTGGGGCACCGGCTCGGGGAACTGAAGATGGAGCAGTTCCGCCTCCGCTTCCGGAGCGCCACGATGCAATTGGAAAATCCGAAATTGCTGCGAGAAATCCGGCGCGAGATCGCCCGGATCAAGACCATACTGCACGAGCGGCGGAGCGCGGAAGATGAGTGAGAACAGCGTGCGGAACCGGCGCAAGGTGCGTACCGGCGTGGTGGTGGGCGACCGGGGCGACAAGACGGTCACAGTCCTGGTCGAGCGCCGCCTGGCCCATCCCCTCTACGGGAAGCAGATCAAGCGCTCGAAGAAGTATCACGCCCACGACGAGTCGAACGAGTGCCGGGTCGGAGACACCGTCTCCATCATGGAAACCCGGCCACTCTCGAAGACCAAGCGTTGGCGTGTCGTTGAACTCCTGGAACGGCCGGCCTGACGGCCTGGCGCGAAGGACTGGATGAGCTCAGATGATCCAACAGGAATCGATGCTGAAGATCGCCGACAACACCGGCGCCAAGCGGGCGCTCTGCATCCGCGTGCTGGGGGGTTCGAGGCGGCGCTACGCGCGGATCGGCGACCGGGTCATCGTCACGATCAAGGACGCCGTGCCCAACGCCCCGGTGAAGAAGGGCGAGGTCATGGAGGCCGTGGTCGTGCGCACGGCCAAGGAGATGCGGCGGCGTGACGGCACGTACATCCGCTTCGACGACAATGCCGCCGTGCTGATCAACCAGCAGAACGAGCCGAGGGGAACCCGAATCTTCGGTCCCGTCGGGCGCGAACTGCGCGAGAAGCGGTACATGAGGATCGTGTCCCTGGCTCCGGAGGTGCTATAGCGATGGGCAAGGCCACTACCAGGATCGTAAGGGGAGACCGCGTCCGGGTGATTCGCGGCAACCACCGCGACGCCGAGGGTGCCGTGCTCAGGGTTCTGCACGGTTCGGGCCGCGTGGTGATCCAGGGCGTGAACATGCGCAAGCGTCACGTCCGGCCGACCCAGGCGAACCCGGAGGGGGGCATCGTCACCTCCGAGGCGCCGATCCACCTCTCGAACGTCATGCTTGTCGATCCGGCGGGCGGCGAGGCCAGCCGCATCCGGATGCGGGTCGAGCCCGACGGCTTCAAGGAAAGGATCGCCGTGAAGAGCGGCAACCCGGTGCCTAAGCCGGGTTGATGAAGCGGAGACGCTGAAGAAACCATGGAACCACGACTACAGACTCATTACCGGGAGGTCGCGCGGCCCGCGCTGCAGGAGCAGTTCGGCTTCGCCAACCCGCATCAGATTCCGCAGGTCGTCAAGGTGACGCTCAACGTGGGCGTCGGCGAGGCCAGCCGGGATCGCAAGCTCATCGACTCGGTCGCCGAGGAACTGGCGGTGATCGCGGGGCAGAAGCCGGTCATTACGCGGGCCCGGAAGTCGATCTCGAACTTCCGTCTGCGCGAAGGAATGCCGGTGGGCGCCTCCGTCACGCTGCGGCGCGGGGGGATGTGGGAGTTCCTCGACCGCTTCGTGTCGATCGCGGTCCCCCGCATCCGGGACTTCCGCGGCCTCAACACCCGTTCCTTCGATGGCCGCGGCAACTACACCGTCGGCATCCGGGAGCAGATCATCTTCCCCGAGGTCGACTACGACCGCGTCAAGCAAATCCACGGAATGGACATCTCGGTGGTGACCTCGACCAACAAGGACGACCAGGCGTATGCTCTGCTCCGGCAACTGGGCTTCCCGTTCCGCGGCGAGATTCCCGTGATCATCGAGGGCGCCCGCGCCTGAGTGAGGAGACGAACACGCATCATGATGACCGATCCCATCGCCGACATGCTCACCCGCATCCGCAACGCCGGGAGCGCCGGGCACCGGTGGGCCGACGTGCCCCTTTCGAAGCTGAAGGTGCAATTGGCGCGCATTCTGAAGGAGAACGCCTTCGTCCACGACTACAAGGTTCTGAACGACGGCCGCCACGGGCTCGTCCGGGTCTACCTCAAGTACCACGAGGGGCGGCCGGTGATCCGCCGCATCGCCCGCATTTCACGCCCCGGACGGCGGCGGTACGTGGGCGTCGACGACATCCCCAGGGTGAGAAACGGTCTGGGGATCGCGGTGCTGTCCACGTCGCGCGGCCTGCTCTCCGACCGCGCCGCGCGCGCGGCCAACGTAGGCGGCGAAGTCCTCGCCGAGGTCTGGTAGGAGGTCCCATGTCACGTATTGGCAAGCAGCCGGTGACGATCCCCGCGGGGGTCACGGTCACCCTCGACGGTCAGCAGGTGGCGGCCAGGGGTCCCAAGGGAGAACTCGAGCTGGAGGTGCGCGACCCGATCACCGTCAACTGGGACGGGAAGCCCGGCGGGACACTCGTGGTCAGGCGGCCGACCGACCAGCAACAGCACCGCGCGCTGCACGGCCTGACTCGCGCCCTGGTGGCGAACATCGTCCAGGGGGTCAGCGAGGGTTTCACCAAGACGCTGGAGATCGTGGGAGTGGGGTACCGCGCCGAAGCCAAGGGCAAGGGACTGCAGCTCAGGCTCGGATTCTCGCACATGATCGACTATCCGGCGCCGGAGGGGATCACTCTCGAGACGCCGAACCCGACGACCATCGTCGTCAGTGGGGCGGACAAGCAGCAGGTGGGCCACACCGCCGCCGTGATCCGGTCGTTCCGTCCGCCGGAGCCGTACAAGGGCAAGGGTGTGAGGTACCAGGGAGAATACGTCCGGCGCAAGGCCGGCAAGACAGCCGGAAAGTGACGGTCGATAGACGATGATCAAGGCAAGCAAGCTGAGGAAGAGCCGCCGGCTCCAGCGCCGCCGCCGGCACACCCGCATCCGCAAGAAGGTGCACGGCACCGGCGACAGGCCCCGGCTGGCGGTGTACCGGTCGCTCCGCAACATCGAGGGACAGGTGATCGACGACGACCGGCGGCACACGCTGGTGGGGCTTTCCACCCTGGCGCCGGAGTTGCGCGACGCCGCTCCCAATGGGGAAGACGGAAAGATCGGGGCGGCACGCGCGGCCGGTCGGCTCCTGGCCGAGAAGGCGCGCGAGCGCGGCGTTACGCGCGTGGTGTTCGACCGCGGTGGGTATCGCTATCACGGCCGGGTAAGGGCCTTCGCCGAAGGCGCCCGTGAAGGAGGACTGATCTTCTGATGGCCAGAGACAAGAAGAGACCGCCCCGCGAGGGCGCCGAGCAGGTCGAGAACCTCATCCACATCAACCGGGTGGCGAAGGTTGTGAAGGGTGGCCGCCGCTTCTCCTTCACCGCGCTTGTCGCCGTAGGCAGCCAGTCGGGCCGGGTGGGGATAGCCCACGCAAAGGCCAACGAGGTCGCCGAGGCCATTCGCAAGGCATTCGAGCAGGCGCGGCGGGAAATGGTCAACGTGCCGATCGTGAACGGCACCATCCCGCACGACACCATCGGCCGCTGGGGCGCGGGGCGAGTGATGCTGCGCCCGGCCGCTCCCGGGACCGGGGTGATCGCGGGAGGGCCCGTGCGGGCCGTGCTGGAAGCTGCGGGATACACCGACGTGCTGACCAAGAGCCTGGGGACGAACAACCCCATCAACGTGGTGCGCGCCACCCTGACCGGACTGGAAAGCCTGGACACGGCGTACGACGTCGCGGCGCGCAGAGGCGTGTCGCTGCAGGAGCTGGGAGTGGCGAATCATGGCTAGCAAGATCAGGATCAAGCAGGTTCGGAGCGCGGTCGGGCGCCAGAAGATCCAGCGCCGCACCCTGGTCGCCCTCGGAATCCGTAGACACCAGCAGTCCGTAGTGCACGAGGACACGCCCGCCATCCGCGGGATGATCGCCAGGATCGACTATCTGCTAGAGGTCACGGAGGTGGATTGAACGATGATTGAACTGCACAATCTCCGTCCCGAGGGAGGATCCCGCCGGGCGCGCAAGCGTGTTGGCCGGGGGCCCGGTTCCGGGAAGGGAAAGACGTCCGGAAGGGGTGAGAAGGGGCAGAACTCGCGCTCGGGCGGCGGCGTACCGGCGTGGTTCGAAGGCGGACAGATGCCGTTGCAGCGCCGCATTCCCAAGCGCGGCTTCGCGAACCGCAACCGCGTCGAATACCAGGTGGTGAACGTCCGCGACCTGCACATCGTGGGTGAAAAAGCCACGCCGGAGGCGCTCCGGGGGGCCGGGCTGATCCGGTCGCTGCGGACGCCGGTAAAGATCCTCGGCAACGGCGACATCAATACCGCGGTCGACTGCGAGGTGCACGCCGCGAGCGCCGCTGCCCGCGCCAAGATCGAGGGCGCGGGGGGCTCGGTGACGCTGTTGCCCCTGCGTGGCGCGGAAGGGGAATAGGCAGCGTCCATGGCCAACCCGATCCCGGCCCTCTTCCGGGCTCCGGAGCTCAAGGACAAGATCCTCTTCACGCTCCTCATGATGCTGATCTACCGGCTCGGATCGCACATCACCGTGCCGGGGGGGGACGTGGTGACGCTGCAGGCCAACGCCGGCCAGTACTCGAACACCTTCCTCGGCGTCTACGACCTGTTCGTCGGCGGGAACGTCAGCCGGGCCACGATCTTCGCCCTGGGTATCATGCCCTACATCTCGGCGAGCATCATGTTCCAGCTGCTGAGCGCCGTGTTCCCCACGGTCCAGAAGCTGCAGCGGGAAGGCGAGCAGGGTCGCAAGAAGCTCACCCAGTGGACCCGTTATACGACCGTGCTCCTGTGCGCGGTCCAGGCATTCGGGTATTCGTCCTTCCTGCAGACCCTGGGTGCCGTCAATTCCCCGGGAATGGGCTTCGTCTTCACCACCGTGATCGTCCTGACCGTCGGCGGCGTCTTCATCATGTGGATGGGGGAGCAGATCACGGAACGGGGCGTGGGCAACGGCATGTCGCTGATGATCCTGTTTTCCATCATCCAGAGCTTCCCCGCGACGGCGGGCGGGATCTGGGAGTCGATTCAGAACGAGCAGATGAGCCTGTTCGGCCTGATCCTCCTGGTGCTGATGATGGTGGCCATCACGGCCGGCGTAGTGGCGATGACCATGGCCGCGCGCAAGATCCCCATCCAGATTCCGCGCAAGGTCGTGGGACGGGGCCGCATCCGCGAGGGACAGAAGAGCCACATCCCGCTCCGGATCAACTCCGCGGGCGTGATGCCGATCATCTTCGCGCTCTCCTTCATGGCGGTTCCCGGCACGCTCGCCGCGTTCAGTTCGGTCGGCGTCGTTCAGGACCTGGCGAACATCTTCCAGCCGCAGACCCTGCTGTACTACTTCACCTATGCGGCGCTGATCATCTTCTTCACCTACTTCTACACGGCGATCATCTTCAATCCCGTCGACCTGGCCGAAAACCTGAAGAAGCAGGGCGCCTTCATCCCCGGGGTGAAACCCGGTGCGCGCACCGCCCAGTACATCGACCGGATCCTCACGCGCGTTACCCTGCCCGGATCGGTCTACCTCGCAGTCATCGCGCTGATCCCGTCCTGGATGCTCAGCTATACCGGCAACCAGAGCCTGATGTTCGGCGGGACGAGCCTGCTGATCGTGGTCGGGGTGGGCCTCGACACCGTGCAGCAGGCCCAGCAGCACCTCCTGCTGCGCCACTACGACGGCTTCATGAAGAAGGGCCGGGTGAAGATGCGCGGCCGGCAGCGCTACATGTAGGGTGGCAAGGGAAACCGCAGGCAGGATCGTCGTACTCCTGGGGGCGCCGGGGGTCGGGAAGGGAACGCAGGGAGTCCGTCTCGGACGGGAACTGGGGTGGGCGCACGTCTCTACGGGGGACCTGTTGCGGGCCGCCCTGAGGGACGGCACTTCCCTGGGGCTCGAGGCGCGCAAGTACATGGACGCAGGCGAACTCGTGCCCGACGGGGTCATGATCGATCTGGTGCGGGAGCATCTGGTGGGACTCGAACCCGGGAGAGGGGTGGTCTTCGACGGATTCCCGCGCACCGTGCAGCAGGCCGAAGCGCTCGACCGGGCGCTCGCCCGGGAGGGACGTGCGGTCGGCGCCGTCGCTCTCCTCGATGCCCCCGAAGCGGTGCTCTTCAAGCGCATCTCGGGAAGGCGTTCGTCCCCCGGGGGGCGGGTATACAACGTCTACTTCGACCCGCCGCGCCGCGACGGGTTTTGTGACGACACCGGGGAGCCGCTGATCCACCGCGCGGACGACCAGCCGGAAACCGTGCGCACCCGGCTCGCCGTCTACCAGGAGGTCACGGCCCCGCTCATCGGCCACTACGATGCGCCGGGACTGCTGGTGCGGGTCGACGCCGAGGGCGACATCGACCAGGTCTACGCCGCGCTCCAGGCGGCGGTGGCCGAGGCGCATCCCGCGGCGGACGCCGCCCCGGGCTCCTGACGTCGCGATGCCCGGGAAGAGGACCGCGGCGGTCCACCTCAAGTCGAGGGCCGAGATCGAGGCCATCGGGCGGTCCGGCGCGATCATCGCGGCGCTCTTCGCGGAGCTGCAGCCGCGAGTCGCGCCGGGCGTCACCACGGCCGAACTCAACCGCTTTGCCGACACCTTCGTCCGTTCGCACAAGGGGGCGGTGCCGGCCTTCAAGGGACTGTACGGCTTCCCCGGAAGCGCCTGCATCAGCATCAACGAGGAGGTGGTCCACGGGATTCCCTCCCGGCGCACCCTGAAGGACGGGGATATCGTGTCCATCGACGTGGGTGTGAAGCAGGGGGGATGGTGCGCCGACTCCGCCTTCACCTTCCCGGTGGGGGAGATCGGTGCCGATGCCGCGCACATCATGAAGGTGACGCGGGAAGCGCTGCGCGCGGCGGTGGCGGCCGCACGCCCCGGCCACCATGTGGGCGACATCGGCGCCGCCGTGGTGGACACCGTGAACGGCACCGGTCTCGCGATCATCCGCGACCTCGTGGGGCACGGCGTCGGCCGCGCCATCCACGAGGAGCCCCAGGTGTCGAACATCGGCCGGCGCGGCTTCGGCGTCCCGCTGCGCGAGGGCATGGTCCTCGCGATCGAGCCCATGCTCGCGATGGGGACCGAACGGATCGCCACGCTGGAGGACCGCTGGACCGTCATCACCGCCGACCGTGCGCTCTCCGCCCACTTCGAGCACACCGTGGCGGTCACCGCGGACGGTCCCAGGGTGCTGACCGGCGGCGGAATCTGGGACGAACCGGAATGGCGCCCGGAGCCCGCGGCGCTTCCCCATGAAATGCGGATACGTTAGCTTAATATGCTGTGCCCTATTCGGAGGTCCGGGGGAGTCCCGGACCCGGAAAACCGACCGGGAGGTCAGATCTCGTGAAAGTGCGTACGAGTGTGAAGCCGATGTGTGAGTACTGCCGCGTCATCCGCCGCAAGGGCGTCGTGCGGGTGATTTGCAGCCGGAATCCGAGACACAAGCAGCGCCAGGGCTGAGGAGACGGGTATGGCACGCATCGCCGGCATCGACCTTCCCAGGGGCAAGCGCATCGAGGTGGCACTCACCTACCTCTACGGCGTGGGCACCACGCGGTCGAAGCGCATCCTGGAGGCTACGGGGATTGATCCGGATCGCCGCACCCACGAACTGACCGACGAGGACGCGAGCCTTCTGCGCCGCGAGATCGAGGTCAACCACAAGGTGGAAGGAGCGCTTCGCACCGAGGTGTCCATGAACATCAAGCGACTCATGGACATCGGCTGCTACCGCGGCCTGCGCCACCGGCGGGGGCTGCCCGTGAGGGGCCAGCGCACCCACACCAACGCCCGCACCAAGAAGGGCCCGCGGCGCGCCATCGCGGGCAAGAAGAAGGCTCCCAAGAAGTAGAACGAGGCATCATCGGAGACCCGTAACGCGCGGATCGGACCCCGGAGGCCGTAGCACGGAGGAAGGTGTCGTTTGGCAAAATCCAGATCGACAAGACCCAGGAAAACCAAGAAGATCGTCGCCGCGGACGGCATTGCCCACATCAAGGCAACGTTCAACAACACGCTTATCACGATCGCCGACCAGGCCGGCAACGTCCTGGTATGGTCGTCGGCGGGGACCGCCGGCTTCAAGGGATCGAAGAAGTCCACCCCGTTCGCGGCCACCATGGCCGCCGAGCAGGCGGGACGCGAGGCCCATGCGATGGGGGTGCGCAACCTGGTGGTGCGCGTTCAGGGCCCGGGTTCGGGCCGGGAGTCGGCCATCCAGGCGCTCGCTTCGGCCGGCCTCAACATTCAGTCGATCCACGATGTGACACCACTACCGCACAACGGGTGCCGGCCACCCAAGAAACGCCGCGTCTGACGGAAGAAGAACCCAGCAATGGCACGATACACAGGTCCGGTTTGCAAACGCTGCCGCAGAGAGGGACAGAAACTCTTCCTCAAGGGCACGAAATGCTACACGGAGAAATGCCCGGTCGAGAGGCGCCAGTACCCGCCGGGACAGCACGGTCCCGCGTCGGTTCGCCGCCGCAAGCAGTCGGATTATGCCGTCCAGCTGCGCGAGAAGCAGAAGGTCAAGCGGATCTACGGACTTCACGAGAAGCAGTTCCGCAACCTCTTCGAATACGCGGCCGGCCGACCCGGCGTGACCGGCGAGAACCTCATCATCGCGCTTGAGAGCCGGCTGGACAACGTCGTGTTCCGCATGGGCCTCACGACCAGCCGGCGCCAGGCGAGGCAGCTCGTGCGGCACCGCCACGTCGAAGTCAACGGCGGGGGCGTCAACATTCCGAGTTACCGGCTCTCGGCCGGGGATGAAGTCGCACTGCGGCCCGGTTCCCGCGAGTTGGAGCTGGTGGACGTGAGCCTCGGCGCCCGGTCCCGCCCCCAGCTCCTCGAGTGGCTGGCGCTCGACGAGAAGAAGCGAGTCGGGAGGGTGGTCAGGCAGCCCACCCGGGGCGACATACCGCTGGCGGCGCAGGAGCAGCTGATCGTCGAACTCTATTCCAAGTAGTCCGGAAGGCGGGGGGGCGCGTGTGCCGCCGCCGACTCCCGAACGGATGCAACCAGATGCAGGGGGACAAACGAGGTGAATTCGGAGAATCTTGAGAATCTGGAGATCGATCTTTCCGGTTTGGTGCTTCCGGAGCGCATCGAGATCACCAGCATGGCGGAAGACGGCCGGTCCGCCGACTTCGTCATGGAGCCGCTGGAACGCGGGTTCGGACATACGCTCGGCAATTCGGTCCGCCGGGTGCTTCTTTCGTCGCTTCCGGGAGCCGCTGTGCGGGCATTCCGGATCAGCGGCGTCGTGCACGAGCACCAGACCATCTCGTCCGTGGTCGAGGACGTCCACCAGGTCATCCAGAACCTGAAGTCGATCGTCCTGAGCATGGACGATGACGTGGACGCCGCAGTCCTCGACATTCGCGCCGAGAAGGCGGGGCCGGTCAAGGCTGCCCGGATCCGGGGACCGGCTTCGGTGACGGTCCACAACCCCGACCACCACATCCTGACCCTCGAAGACGACCTGGAGGTCAACCTCGAGCTCTACGTCAACAAGGGCCGCGGCTACGTGCTGGCCGACCAGCAGGAGCCGCCCGAGGATGCGCCCGTGGATCTGGTGCGGATCGACGCCATCTACAATCCGGTGCTCCGTGCGAGCTTCAAGGTCGAGGAGACGCGAGTAGGGCAGCGCACCGACTTCGACCGGCTCATGCTGCACGTGGAAACAAACGGCGCAGTGGATCCCGACAGCGCGGTGAAGTATTCGGCCGAGCTCGTGCGCAGGCACCTCGCCTACATGTTCTACTTCCACGAGGGCGGTCCGCCCCGGGAGGACGAGCCCGAGCCGGATCCGGTGCCGGAGAAGATGGCCGAGCTGTTCGAAACCCCAATCAACGACCTCGCGGAGTTGAGCGTCAGGTCCCGTAACTCCCTCCAGAGGGAGTCGATCGAGAACCTGGGCGAGCTGGTCGGCCGCACGGAGGAAGAAATGCTCGCGATCGAGAACTTTGGCCAGAAGTCGCTGAGCGAAATCTACGGATTCCTCCGCGAACACGGCCTCCGCTTCGGCATGAAGACGGTGTGGGGCGGAGACGGCCGCCTCTACTGGGCCGAAGAGGCCGCGCGCGCCGGAGCGGACTGCTAGGCCCGGCGCGAAGGGATACCGGAGAAAAGGGGATACCGGAGAATGCGTCACAGAAAGAAGGGCAGAAACCTCTCGCGGTCGCCAAGTCACCGGCGGGCGCTCCTGCGCAACATGGCCACCTCTCTCTTCCGTCACGAACGGATCCGGACCACCACGGCCCGGGCCAAGGAACTGCGCCCCTACGCGGAACGGCTGGTTACGCTGGCCCGCCGCGGGGATCTCCACGCGCGGCGGCTGGCGGCGCGGCGCATCGCCGACCGGGAGATCCTCGGGAAGCTGTTCGACGACATCGGCCCCCGATACGCCGATCGGCCCGGGGGGTACACACGCATTCTGAAGCTGGGTTCGCGCAAGGGAGATGCCGCGGATATGGCGCTCATCGAGCTGGTATGATAGAATCCTGCCGCAGGGCGCTGCGCCGGGCGCCGGATCCCCGCTGCGGAGGGAGCTCGCCAGGGGTTTGCCGGATCCCGGAGTCGACACGGCCAATTACCTCAACTCGGTAGAAGAGGAAGGCAGATGCAGATGTTTCCGAAGTCTCGCACGGGTGCCGCGAAACTGGCCCCCCTGTTGATGATCGTGAGCTTCCTGGCGATGGCTGGCTTCCTTTACTGGATGTCCGGATACGAAGCCCCGGAAGTCGACTCGGACGAGACGGACACGGTCAGCGAGGACGGCCTCAACGAAGTGCCGTTCGACGATTTCGTTCTGGAAACCCAGAGCTACATGGGCGAGGAGATCACCCTGCGCCAGGTCGAGGTGAACTCGAAGG
This sequence comes from Gemmatimonadota bacterium, assembly GCA_026713345.1. Taxonomy (GTDB): domain Bacteria; phylum Gemmatimonadota; class Gemmatimonadetes; order Longimicrobiales; family Gaopeijiaceae; genus Bin94. The sequence goes on from JAPOOQ010000172.1 coordinate 10,769, forward strand.
TCGGCGACAGGTTGTTCTGGACGATGCTCCCCGGCAACAGCCCTTACCTGGTGCACATCTCGGAAGAGGCGCTGGCCGACTCGGTAGAGGTTTTCGCGAACCTCAGGGTGGACATCACGGGATCGGTCATGGCGCTGTCCGATTCCGTGCTGGACGTGTGGACGGAGGCCGAAATCCTGGGGAGCGAAGGCGATCGCCTGCAGGTGCTGTACGCGCTCGACAAGGGGGACTACTTCCAGATCCTGCGCTTCGAAATCGAGGACGAGGACGAGGGCGGGTCCGGCGACGACGTGTCCGGGGAGTCCGGATAGTCCGTCCCCCGGCTCGCGAGCGTGACCGGTGACCGCGGTGACCGGTATGTCCTCCCACGATGCGATCTTCGGTGTGGTGGGCCTCGGCTATGTGGGATTGCCGCTCGCCGCCCGGGCCGCCGCGCGCGGAATCCGCGTCGTCGGGTTCGACGTGAACCCGGCGGTGGCCGAAGGCGTGAATGCGGGCCGCAGCCATATTTCGGATCTCGGCGACGCGGAGGTGGCGGAAGCACTCGGGCGGGGACTGCTGGAAGCGACCACCGACATGTCGCGCCTGGCCGCTTGCGACGCGATCGCAATCTGCGTTCCGACGCCGCTGTCCAGGACGCGCGACCCCGACATCGGGCACGTTCTGGCGGCCTCCGAAGCGGTGGCAGCCTCGTTGCGCGACGGGCAGCTGGTTGTGCTGGAATCCACCACCTACCCGGGCACGACCCGCGAGGTGGTGCTTCCCATCCTGCGCGGCGCCGGCCTGGAGCCGGGGCGGGATTTCTTCCTGTGCTTCTCGCCGGAGCGCGTCGATCCCGGCAACGAAGTCTGGAAGATCGGCAACACCCCGAAGATCATCGGCGGGGTGACGCCCGCCTGCACGGAGGCCGGAGTGGCGTTCTACACCCGCTTCGTGGACGAGATGGTGCCCGTTTCCTCGGTCGAGGCGGCCGAGCTGGCCAAGATCCTGGAGAATGCCTTCCGGGCGGTCAACATCGGGCTCGTCAACGAGATGGCACTGATCGCCGACCGGCTCGAGCTGGACATCTGGGAGGTGATCGACGCCGCGGCCACCAAGCCCTTCGGCTTCATGAAGTTCACGCCCGGTCCGGGGCTGGGGGGGCACTGCCTTCCGGTCGACCCCCACTATCTCGCCTGGAAGATGCGGACGATGGACTTCCACACGCGCTTCATCGATGTGGCGGCCGAGATCAACGCGGAGATGCCGGCATTCGTGGCGGGAAAGGTCAGAGAGGCGCTGAACGCGGCCGGCAAGCCGGTCAAGGGCGCCCGCGTCCTGCTCCTCGGGGTGGCCTACAAGAAGGACGTCGATGACGTCAGGGAGTCGCCGGCCACGGCGATCCTCGAGCTGCTGGCCCGGGACGGCGCCGAGGTGAGCTACCACGATCCCTACGTGTCGCGGTGGCAGGCCCGGGACGGACTCGCGCTCACCTCCGTGGCCCTCACCGACGACATCCTGGGGGAAACCGACGTGGTGGTCATCGTGACCGACCACACCTGCTTCGATTTCGAACGCATCTTCCGCCTGTCGCGCGTGCTCGTCGACGCGCGCAACGCGACCGGCTCCATCCCGGGCGGCTCGACAACCGCCGACGCGCCCCGGCGATGGATCGTGAAGCAGACATGAGGATCGCGGTCGTGGGGACCGGGTATGTGGGGCTGACGACGGGCGCCTGCCTCGCCGAGACCGGGAACGACGTCATCTGCGCCGACATAATTGAGGAGAAGGTGGAGGCGCTGGAGCGCGGCGAAATTCCCTTCTACGAACCGGGACTGGCCGCGCTGGTCAGGCAGAACGTCGCCGAAGGGCGTCTCTCGTTCACCACCGATGTGGCCGGGGCGGTCCGCGCGTCGTACATCATCTTCATCGCGGTGGGCACTCCGCCCGACGAGGACGGTTCCGCCGACCTCAGCGCGGTGGTGGAGGCCGCAGCCGGCATCGGGCGCGCGATGGACGGCGAACGGATCGTCATCACCAAGAGCACCGTGCCCGTGGGGACGGCGCGGCTGGTGCGCGAGGCGATCGAGGCCGAGACCGAACACCGTGTGCGGGTGTGCTCCAACCCGGAGTTCCTGAAGGAGGGCGCCGCGCTGAGCGACTTCAGGAAGCCGGACCGGGTCGTGATCGGCGTGGACGATCCGGTGGCCGGCGAGGTGTTGCAGAACCTCTACGCACCGTTCGTGCGAACCGGCAACGAGATCCTCGTGATGGACACCGCGGCGGCGGAGATCACGAAGTACGCAGCCAACGCTATGCTCGCGACGCGCATCAGTTTCATGAACACGATCGCCCGTCTCTGCGAGCGGACCGGCGCCGACGTGGACATGGTCCGCCTCGGGGTTGGCTCCGACCGGCGCATCGGCCCGACCTTCCTGTTCCCAGGCGTGGGATACGGCGGTTCCTGCTTTCCCAAGGACGTGAAGGCGCTTGCGGGCACGATGAAGCGGCTCGGGGTGGACTGCTCCATCCTCGACGCCGTCGAGAGCGTCAACGAGAGCCAGAAACGGCTGCTCCTGGAGCTGGTGGTCGAGCGATTTGGGGAAACGTTGCACGACAGGACCTTTGCCGTATGGGGATTGGCCTTCAAACCGAACACCGACGACATGCGCGCGGCGCCGAGCCTGGTCACGATCCGGGGACTCCTGGAGCGCGGGGCCAGGGTGGTGGCGCACGACCCCGTCGCAATGCACGAGGCCCGGCGGATCCTCGGCGACGCGATCGAGTACCGCGACCAGAACTACGATGTCCTCGAAGGCGCGGATGCGCTTATCATCCACACGGAGTGGCACCCCTACCGCCACCCCGATTTCCCGCGCATGCGCAATCTCCTCGGGGAGCCGGTGATCCTGGACGGGCGCAACCTCTACGCGCCGGCCGCGATGCGGGACCTGGGCTTCGAGTACCATTCCGTGGGTCGCCGACCGGCCCTTCCGGGAGGGGCCGGCTGATCCGTGCGCGTCGCGATCACCGGAGCCGCGGGGTTCCTGGGCTCCCACCTCGTGGACCGGTTTTTGGCCGAGGGGTGCGACATCATCGGCGTGGACAACTTCATCACGGGCTCGCCGCGGAACCTGGCCCACCTCGAGGACCATCCGCAGGTCCGGCTCATCGACCACGACATCTCCCGGCCGCTCTACCTGGAGACCAGGCTGGACGGCGTCCTGCATTTTGCCTCGCCCGCGAGTCCGGTCGACTACCTGGAGCTCCCGATCCAGACGCTCAAGGTCGGATCTCTGGGCACCCACAACACCCTCGGGCTGGCCCGGAGACACGGCGCCCGCTACCTGCTGGCCTCGACCTCCGAGGTCTACGGCGATCCCCTGATCCATCCGCAGCCCGAGAGCTACCGGGGCAACGTGAACCCTGTCGGTCCGAGAGGGGTCTACGACGAGGCGAAGCGCTTCGCCGAGGCGATGACGATGGCCTACCACCGGGCCCATGGGCTGGATACCCGCATCGTCAGGATCTTCAATACCTACGGACCCCGGATGCGGCCGGGAGACGGGCGGGTCGTCTCCAACTTCATTGTGCAGGGGCTGCGCGGCGAGGCGATGACCGTCTACGGGGACGGTTCGCAAACGCGGTCGTTCTGTTTCGTGGACGACACCGTCGAGGGGATCTTTCGTCTGTTTCGCTCTTCGTGCACCGACCCTGTGAACGTAGGGAACCCGGACGAGTTCACCATCGGGGAGCTGGCCGGGCTGGTCATGGAGGAGACCGGGTCCCGGAGCGCGCCGAAGTACCTGCCGTTGCCGGTCGACGATCCCGCGGTGCGGCGTCCCGACATCGGCCTGGCGCGCCGGGAGCTGGGGTGGCATCCGGCGACACGGCTGCGCGAGGGCCTCGGGAGGACGGTGCCGTACTTCCGCCGGCTGGTGGTGGTGGAGGATGTCCGGTCGCGAACGCTGGGCGGGACTTGACTATGGTCCCCGCTTTTGTGGAACCTCATAGGGTGATTCCAGTAACATTGAACGGGCCCGGGGATCTCGCTCGGGACCGTATCCCCGCAGAATGGATTCAGGTGGAAGACGTACGACTCAGACCAGTGCGCGGCGCGGCAACCCGGGGCGGCAACCTCCGGGGGGGGCGGGCTGCAGGCAGGCGCCGCTTGCGGGCGGGACGGAGAGTCTTCCCCGTGTTCCTGCTCCTGCCGCTGGTCGGCGGGGGATGCGGATCCGACCCGAGCGAAGAGACCGCCAGTCTGCGCGGTGATCTCGCCTTTGCGCGCGGAGACTACGAAGAGGCGCTGTCGGAGTACCGGCTTTCCCTGCTGCGGGACGATCCCGGCGCCGGGGGGTTGGTGCGCGCCGCCCACGCCTACATCGAGCTGGGCCGGGTGGACGAGGCCCGGGGGCTCTACGATCAGGCCATCCTGGAGGACAGCAGCTATGTCGACCAGGCCGTTTCGGATTTCGTCGCCCGCGCCAAGCAGGAACTCGCGAACGGGGACCGCTACGGCGCCGCCTCCGCGATGGAGGCCGCCACCCACTTCCGGCCCGGCGTTCTGGCCCGGGGGCTCAACCTGCCGTTGGCTCGGCACTACCGGGACAGCGGGGAGCACCTGAGGGCGCAGGCCCTCTTCCTGAGCGCGCTCGGGGAGCGGCGCGGAGACCCCGACCTCCTCTTCGAAACGGCGCTCGCCCACCTCGAGATCGGTGATTGCCAGCGCGCCCTCGGGTTCTTCGAGGAGTTCGCCAGTCTGGTACCCAGGCGCGAGCAGGAGACCTATACGCATGTGGGGAGGTGCGCCTTTCAGCTTGCCGAGGAGATTGCGGAGGGTGTCGGGGAGGAGGGTGCGGCCGAGGAGGCGCTAGCCTACCTGGACCTGGTGCTGGAGCTGGGCGAGCCCCGGATGCTCCTGTCACGGGCCTGGTTTACGAAGGCGGAGATCCTGGTCGGAATGGGCGAGTGCGCGGCGGCGATCTCGGCCTACCGCATGGTGCAGGACTCGGATGCGGCCGGATCGGGGCCGCTCAGCCGGACGGCGCTGCAGCGGGCCGACGAGATCCGGTTCGGACGGGGGGAGGGACCGTGCTGAAGCGGTCGATTGCCACGGGCGCCCTGGTCGGCCTCCTCGGCGCGGCCTGTTCGTCGGCGCCACCGTATTCGGGGTGGACGCCGGAGCAGCTCTACGAGCACGCGCAACGCGCCTTCGAGGACGGGAACTGGGGTGAGGCCCGCCGAGCATTCGAGCGGCTGGTGCTGCAGTTCCCGACCTTCGACCAGGCTGTCGACGCCCGCTACTACATGGCCCGCTCCTTCCACGAGGGCAGGGACTACATCAGCGCGATCACCGAGTTCACCCGCATCGTGCAGGTCTACCCGGACCACGACCTCGCGGGGGAAGCATGGATGGGACTGTGCGCGTCATACGCGGCCATGTCACCGCATCCGCAGCGGGACCAGGGGAGCACCATCCAGGCGCTGACAAGCTGCGGCAACGTGGCCGACGACTTCCGTGGCACGCCCATCGGGGATTCCGCCGCCGTCCTCACGCGCCGGATGGAAGACAAACTGGCCGAGAGGGCCTACGGCGAAGGCAACCACTACTATCGGCACCGCATCCTCGAGTCGGCCGAGATGTACTTTCTCGATCTCGTGAGGATCTATCCGAACAGCGACTCCGCCCCCCGGGCGATGGCCCGGCTGGTGCAGATCTACGAACGCTGGGGATGGGATGACCAGAGGGACGAGTTCCGCAGGAGGCTGCTCGAAACGTTCCCCGAATCGCGCGAAGCCAGGGCCCTGGATGTCCCGCCGGCGCGCGACACTCTGTCGCCGGTACGGAGCCGTGCCCCTCCCCGCCACTAGTAGTTCGTGGTGAGTTCCGGAGGCGAGCCGGAGAGAGACGCCCGGGATTCGCCGCGTCCCGGCGGGGATGCGGCGCACCGGGTCGGCGTTTTCGGCGGCACCTTCGACCCGCCACATCTGGGTCACGCGATCGTCGCCCGCGAGGTGGCCGATGCACTGGCGCTGGAGCGCCTGCTCTGGGTTCCCGCGTCGATTCCGCCCCACAAGACCGGCAGGACCATCACGCCGGGGGCGGTCCGGCGGCGCCTCGTCGAAGCGGCGGCCGCGCATGACCCGAGGTTCGAACTGTGTGACCTGGAGCTGGAGCGCGGAGGCGTGTCGTACACCGTTGACACATTGAGGAGACTGAGGGCCGATCACCCCGGGTGGTCGCTGTCGCTGGTCCTGGGCAGCGACCTTGCGGGGGGGCTCTGGAGTTGGAAGGAGCCGGAGGCCGTCCTCGATCTCGCGGAGCTGGTGGTGATTTCGCGGCCGGGACCAGGTGCGGGCGGCGCGGGGGGAATGCCCGCCGCCAGCCGCATTCGCACCGTCCTGGTCACGCCGGTCGACATCTCGTCTTCGAGGGTCCGCGAACGGGTCCGACAGGGGTTGTCCGTTTGCGACATGGTGTCGCCCCCCGTATTGGCCGTTATTGAGAGGGAAGGCCTCTACCGGGACTGAGCGTCCGTCCCGGGACCGGGGCGGCGCGGAAACTGCCGAGGGAACAGGAATGATCAAAGGGCTCATGAAGAAGATCGCCGGGTCTCGCTACGCCCGCGAGGTAAAGCGCCTGGCGCCGCTCGTCAACGAGATCAACGAGAGGTATGCGGTGCTCGCAGGGCTCACGGACGACGAAGTGCGCGGCAAGACGCAGGAATTCAGGGACCGGATCGCGGAGTTCACCGCCGAGGTGGTGGGCGAGATCGAGGCCATGCGCAAGCGGAAGCACTCCACGACCGACCCGGACGAGCGCGAGAGCCTCGGCCTCGAGATCGGCAAGCTGGAGGAGGAGTACGGGGAACAGCTGGCCGAAGTCCTGGAGGAGATCCTGCCCGATGCCTTCGCGGTGGTGAAGGAGGCCTGCCGCCGGTTGATGGGCAAGGAGGTGCTGGTCACCAGCCACAAACTGGAGTGGGACATGATCCCCTACGACGTGCAGCTCATCGGGGCTGCGCAGCTCCACCGGGGGCGCGTCGCCGAGATGGCAACCGGCGAGGGGAAGACGCTGGTCGCCACCATGCCGCTCTACCTGAACGCGCTCGCGGGGCGCGGCGCCCACCTCGTCACCGTCAACTCCTACCTCGCCCAGCGGGACGCCGAGTGGATGGGGGCCATCTACGGCTTCCTCGGCCTCACGGTGGACTGCATCGACCTGCACGACCCCGGCACGCCGGAGCGGCGCGAGGCCTACCACGCGGACATCACCTACGGCACCAACAACGAGTTCGGCTTCGACTACCTGCGCGACAATATGGTCCACACCCTGGAGCAGCGGGTCCAGCGCGCGCACTACTACGCGATCATCGACGAGGTGGACTCGATCCTGATCGACGAGGCCAGGACCCCGCTCATCATCTCCGGGCCGGTCACGCGGGACACCTCGACCCCGTTCAAGCAGATGGCGCCGGTGGTGGGTGCGCTCTACCGGAAGCAGACCCGCACGGTCAACCGCCTGGTCGCCGAGGCGGTGCGCGGCCTGGATTCGGAGGACACAGCGTACGAATCCGGCGAAAAGCTCCTGGCGGCGAAGCGGGGCGGACCGAAGAACAAGCGCCTGATGAAGCTCTTCGCGGACCAGCCCGCGGTCGTGCGGCAGGTCGAGAAGGTCGAGGCGGACTACCTGCGCGACAAGCGCCTGCACGAGATCGACGAGATGCTGCTCTTCGCGATGGACGAGAAGGGCAGCAACGTCCACCTCTCGGACGCGGGCGTGGATGAGCTCTCGCCGGGAGACCCGGATGCCTTCGTCGTGCCGGATCTCTCGGAGGTGGTCGGCGAGATCCAGGAAGACGAGTCCCTTTCGGTGGACGAGAAGCGCGCCCGGATCGCGGAGCTGGAGGAGGAGTACGCCGACAAGTCGCAGCGCATGCACGTCATTCACCAGCTGCTCAAGGCGTACACGCTCTTCCACAAGGACGAGCGGTACATCATCGGCGAGAACGGCCAGATCGTCATCGTGGACGAGTTCACGGGCAGGCAGATGCCGGGACGCCGGTGGAGCGACGGGCTGCACCAGGCGGTCGAGGCCAAGGAGGGCGTGGAGATCCGCGGCGAGACACAGACCCTCGCGACGATCACCATCCAGAACTACTTCCGCATGTACGACAAGCTCGCGGGGATGACGGGGACCGCGGAGACGGAGGAGACCGAGTTCCACCAGATCTACAACCTGGACGTTTCGGTGATCCCCACCAACCGCCCCATCACGCGGGACGATCGCGACGACCTCATCTTCCGCACCAAGCGGGAGAAGTACCTCGCGCTGATGGACGAGATCGAGCGGCTCAGCCGGCTCGAGCTGCCCGTGCTGGTGGGGACGACGAACGTCGAGGTCTCGGAGACGATTTCCCGCATGCTCAAGCGGCGGGGCGTCACCCACAACGTCCTCAACGCGAAGCAGCACAAGCGCGAATCCGAGATCGTGACCGAGGCGGGCCAGCCCGGCACCGTGACGATCGCGACGAACATGGCCGGGCGCGGCACCGACATCAAGCTCGGGGCGGGGGTGACGGATCCGCGCACCATCGACTGGGCGAGCGAGCGCAACCTGGACCTGGACAGCGTGGTCGCCACCGCCCCGACCCGCTACGAGGACCTCGACGGCAAGCCCGGCGATCACCTGATCGAGATCGGCGGACTGCACATCCTGGGGTCGGAGCGCCACGAAGCCCGCCGCATCGACCGCCAGCTGAGGGGCCGGGCCGGGCGGCAGGGCGACCCGGGGGCGTCTCAGTTCTTCCTGTCCCTCGAAGACGACCTGATGCGCCTCTTCGGCGGGATGGAGCGGATCGCCAACGCGATGGACAGGATGGGCGCGGAGGAGGGCGAGGTGATCATCCATCCCCTCGTCACCAGCTCGATCGGCAGGGCCCAGAAGCGGGTCGAAGGCAACAACTTCGAGGCCCGCAAGCGGCTGCTGGACTACGACGACGTGATGAACCAGCAGCGCGAGGTCATCTACGATCTCCGTCTCTTCGCCCTCGAGGGGGGAGAGGACCTGAAGGGCGAAATCTGGGAGATGGTCCGGCACGTGATGGAGGCCGTCTTCGAGGATCACCTGCCCGATTCGGGTCTCCACGAGGGGATCGAGGTGGACGGACTCAGGCAGCGCATGCTGCTCGACCTCCACACCGTGCTGCCCCATGTGGAGGACGAGGACGATCCCGGGGAAGTAGACCGGGAAGACGTGCTCCAGGCCGCCGAGGAAGCCGTTCAGGAGTCCTTCGACCGCAAGATCGAGTCGCTCGGCGAACACGCTGAACGGGTGATGAGCTTCGTCATGCTGTCGACGATCGATACCAAGTGGAAGGACCACCTTTACGACCTGGACCACCTCAAGGCGTCCATCGGGTTCCGCGGGTGGGGACAGAAGGACCCCCTGGTCGAGTACAAGAAGGAGGCCTATGAGATGTTCGTGAGCCTCATGGACGACATTCGCCGCACCCTCACGCAGCAGTTCTTCCGGGTGCGCCTGGAGCAGCGGCCGGCGATGAGCTTCCAGCCCCAGCGGCGGCTCTCGTATTCGGGCCCCTCGGAGACCGCCGGCAGCGGCAGGCCGACCCTGAGTGGCGGCCGGCCGGCTCCGGGAGCCCGGCGCACCGCGGCCGGAGGGGCGCGGGAGGTGGACTCCATGGGTATCGCCGCGTCTGCGAGCGGAGGATCGGCCGGCGGCGCCACGGGACAGAGCACCGATGTCCGCCGGCTCGCCACCAACCGCGGCGAAGCGCGGCCGAAGGCGCCCATCACCGGGGGCAAGGCACCCGCACGCAACGCCCCCTGTCCCTGCGGAAGCGGAAAGAAGTACAAGAAGTGTCACGGCGCGCTGGGCTAGCGGTCTGCCGCGAGGCCCCGCCCGTGGCGCGTCCGCGGGAGCGGCTTCAGCGCTACGGGCCCGGGCCCCTCTCCGAACAGGAGCTGCTCGCGCTGCTGATCGGGGCCGGTGGCCGGGACGCCCCCGCCCGCCACCTCGCCGAGCGCGTCCTGGACCTCTCGGGCGGTCAGCTGCGGGAACTCGCGCGGATGGACCTGGGGCGCCTCGTGGCAATCCCGGGGATCGGTCCCGCCATGGCGGCCCGGATCGTCGCGGCGGTCGAGCTCGGCAGGCGCGTCGGGTCGGCCCGCGCCGACCACGCGCACCCCGTCACGGGGCCGGCCGACGTACACGACATCTTCGCCCCCACGCTGGCCCACCTCGCCCACGAGGAGTTCCACGTCCTCCTTCTCAACGCGCAGAACTGCCCCATCTGCCAGCGGCAGGTCACGCGTGGCATCCTGGACGCGTCCCTGATCCATCCGCGCGAAGTCTTCCGGGACGCGATCGTACTCAGGGCGGCGGCGCTGATCCTGGTGCACAACCACCCGTCCGGGAACCCCGAGCCGTCGTCCGAGGACCTGAAGGTGACCCGCCAGCTGAGCAGGGCCGGCCACCAGCTCGGCATCCCCGTCCTCGACCACATCATCGTCGCGGGCGATACCTTCTCCTCACTGGCGGGACGAGGGTGCATGAGCGGGGCGGCGGGCCCGGGAGGGGTGGATTGAAGGAATCCGTGCCGGCGAACGTATTCCGGATATGTACCTGTTCGTGTGCCCCCCGCGCCCGCCATCCGGAACTGCTCCCGCCGCCATTGCCGATCCCGCCAATGCACCCGTTATCTTTGAAGGGCGGCCAACGCTTTACCGGCGCGCGCGGTGCTCCCGAACGCCAGCGCACCATCCCCCAGTTTCAAACCATCAGGAAAGAGGACCATGAAGAACTTTCTGACCCCCACCATCGCTCTGCTCTGTCTTGTTGCCCTGGGCGGGCCCGGCGCCGGACGCGCCACCGCCCAGCAGTACAACCCCACCGACCCGATCCCGCCCGATCCCGAGGTGACAACCGGCACGCTGGCGAACGGACTCACCTACTTCGTCCACGTGAACGACGAGCCCGAAAACCGCGCCGAGCTGCGCCTGGTCGTCAATGCGGGCTCGATCCTTGAGGACGAGGACCAGCTCGGACTGGCCCACTTCGTCGAGCACATGGC
>JAPOOQ010000173.1 GCA_026713345.1 Gemmatimonadota bacterium
CGCGCCCCCGTCCCCGCTCCGTGGGCCGAGGCGCTGGGTTCCTCCCCACTCCCGGCGCGCCCCCCCGCCCCCTATGTGCGCCGCGGCCTCCCCCAGGAAGACGAAATCGTCCTCGGCGTCTCCGCCGCCTTCTCCGGCCCTTCCCGCGGGCTCGGCACCGAGCTCTACCGCGGCTCCATGGCCTACTTCAACCAGGTCAACGAGAACGGTGGGGTGAACGGCCGCAGAATCGTGATGAAGCTCCTCGACGACGGCTATCAGCCCGACCCGTGCGTCGCCAACACGATCGAACTCATGCAGGACGAGCGCGTGTTCCTGCTCTTCAATTACGTCGGCACGCCGACCGTCACCCGGGCGCTCCCGGTGCTCAAGACGTTCCGCGACCAGCAGGTGTTCCTCTTCTTCCCCTTCACCGGGGCGGAACCGCAGCGCGAGCCGCCCTACGACGAGTTCGCCTTCAACCTGCGCGCGTCCTACCGGCAGGAGACGGCCGGGCTCGTCGACAACTTCGTGAACATCGGGAGGCGGCGGGTCGCCGTCTTCTACCAGAACGACGCCTACGGGCGCAGCGGCTGGGCGGGCGTCCGCGAGGCCCTGGCCCGTCACGGCGAGACCATTGCCGGCGAGGCCACCTACACCCGCGGGACCCAGTTCAGCGCGAGCATGCGCGGGCAGGTGGAGATTCTGCTGGACCGGTCTCCCGACGCCGTGATCTGCATCGGCGCCTACCAGGCATGCGGCGCCTTCGCGCGCGACGCCGTCGATCTGGGACTGCACATTCCGGTCGCCAACGTGTCCTTCGTGGGGAGCGAGAACATGCTCCAGCTCCTTCAGGAGGGACGCCCGGATCCGAATTCGCACACCCGGTGGCTCGTCAATTCACAAGTCGTCCCGAGTTACGAGGACACCTCGCTGCCGGCGGTGCAGGAGTACCGGGAACTGATGGCGCAGTACGATCCCCCGCCGCCCGACAACGTGGAGCGGATCACCCCGAACGAGGCGTACGAGACGTTCCCGCAGAGCTTCGTAAGCCTCGAAGGCTTCGTGAACGCGAAGCTGATCACCGAGATCATCCGGCGAATGGGCAACGACCCGCAGCGGTCCGGGATCGAGGAGGCCGTCTTCAACGTGCGCAACTACGACCTCGGCGTCGGAGAGCGGGTGTCCTTTGGAACCAATCGCCGCCAGGGTCTGCAACAAGTCTACTACACGGTCGTCGATGGGGACCGCTTCGTCCCGCTGACCGACTGGGAAGCCAGCTTCGGCATGCCATGAGAGTCCACAAACTCTTCCGCAAGACCCGCTTTTCCTTCTTCGCCCTCTTCGGGGTGATCGTCCTCTCGGTCTCCTTCCTCTCGATCAGGACGGTTTCGCGGGAGCTCGAAGACGAGTACGTGAGCAACAGCCGCAGCATCGCGAAGAACATCGCGGACTCGAGCGTGGACATCCTGCTGAACCGCAATCTGGCCACGCTGCAGTCGCTCATCGACCAGTTCGTCGAGATCGAGAGCATCCGGTACATCTACATCACCAGCGATACCGGCGAATTCCTCGCGCACACCTTCGTGCCCGGAATCCCCGACGAGATCCTAGCCAGCGATCCCGCCTCGACCGAGACCGTGGACAGGAGCCTGCCGGGGATGGGTGAATTCATCGAGGTGGGCAGTCCGATCCTCTCCGGGGTGGCGGGCAACGTCCACGTCGGCATGGACGAGGAGTTGCTCAGAGTCAAGATCCAGCGGGCTGTCGGACAGCAGATGTACCTCTTCGGGATCATTCTCGTGATCGGGACGCTCCTGTCGTTCTGGTTCGTGAGCTTTTCGTCCAGGCCGCTGGCGGACCTGATGTCGTTTGCGGTCAAGCTGGCGGGGGACGGGAAGGCCACCGGCGAGGAGGACGTGCTGGGGCGGGACGACGAGGTCGGCGAGCTGGCGCGACTGTTCACGCACGTGGCGGACGGATCCGCCCGGGACGACGAGGGAAGGTAGCAGCATGCCGCGGTCCGGTGCGGGCGTCCCCAGGAGCGTCATCGCCATCTGCTGCACGATGCTGCAGATGTGCCTCGGCACGGTCTACGCCTGGAGCTTCTTCCAGACCATGCTGGCCCGCCAGTACGGGTGGACACACACCGAGACTGTACTGGCCTTCTGCCTGGCCATCTTCTTCCTCGGCATTTCGGCAGGATGGTCCGGCCAGCTGCTGCCGCGGTTCGGGCCCCGGAAGCTCGCGCTCGCCGGCAGCCTGCTGTTCTCCCTCGGCTACGTGGTCGCGAGCTTCGCGCTCAGGCTCGACTACAGCCTGCTCTTCTACGTCGGCTACGGCGTGATCGGGGGAATCGGGATCGGGATGGGGTACGTGACTCCGGTGGTGACCGTGGCGAAGTGGTTCCCGGACAAGCGGGGGCTGGCCACCGGAATCGTGGTGATGGGGTTCGGCATCGGGGCGCTTCTGCTGAGCAAGATCCTGGCGCCGTTCCTCGTCGTGCGGGCGCAGGGCGATCTCGCGTCGGTGTTCATGTGGCTGGGCGTGGTGTTCGCCTGCATTCTGATTCCGTGCAGTCTGGTTCTGCGGAATCCGGACGAGGAAGCGGTCGTGCAGAAGCAGAAACCGCCGGAGCCCGCCCTTCCGTACCTCACCACCGGCAACTTTCTGGTCCTCTGGATCGTGTTCTTCTTCAACATCGCGGCAGGGATCTCGGTCATCAGCTTCCAGAGCGAGCTCCTGCAGGAAGTATGGGGACTGGCCGACCCATCGATTTCGCCGGCAGTGCTGGCCGAGTACGGAGCCACGCTGATCGCCGTGAGTTCGGTGTGCAACGGGGTGGGCCGCATCATCTGGGCCTGGCTGTCGGACCGCTTCGGGCGAGTGGCGGTCTTCCGCATTCTCCTCGGCAGCCAGATGATCGTCTTCGGTCTTCTGATGTCCGTGACCGACCCCTGGATCTTCTCGATTCTGGTCTGCTACGTGCTGCTGTGCTTCGGAGGCGGCTTCGCCACGATGCCGTCCTTCATCCTGGACGTCTTCGGGTCGCGCAACATGTCCCGGATCTACGGGACGATCCTCACCGCGTGGGCTGCCGCGGGGATCTGCGGCCCCCTCTTCGTGGGCTACCTGAAGGACGTCTACCCTGACCGCGCCGTCATGTACTGCTTCCTGATCGGAATCCTGATGCTGGGCGCGGGCTACGTGTTCTCGTTCCTGCTGGACAACGACCGCATGCGGCTGGGACGGCCAACGCTGGCGCAGACGCTGGAGCGGCACGGGATCGCGGCGCAGAAGGGGTAGGGCCGTGAGGTGACAATGACCGGACAGCACCCGGCGTCGCCGGCCACGAACCCATTGGGGATTGGCCTTGCCATGCGGAGAGCCGGCATGATTGCACTCCTGGCCTCTCTTAACTGGATTCCCGCCCAAGCGCATGCGCAGGTAGTCGACTGGAACGAGCGCCTGGAGGGGGAGGTGTACTCGACCATTTTCCGGTACTACACAAGTCCCCCCCGGCCACCCGAGATGATCACCGAATGCCTGGCGGACGAGGGTGACATCTGCTACGGGGGGGATCACGAAGATCAAGGGTGCTTCGACACGGTTGGGTGCCGAACGGAGGCGCAGATCATCCGATTCCTCGAGAGGCTGAAGAGAGCGGTTATCGAGGAGCCGGGTGTTCCCTACCCCATTGCACATGCGGTCTACGCTCACACGAGACTTCGACGAACAGCGACGGCTGTCGACCTCGCAATGGAGTGCGCATCGGTGGGATGGTGGTGCGACCTGCTGCGCGGGTTGGCTCATCATCATCGGGGCATGCCCGAACGGGCGGAGGAGCACTTTCGGCGCGGCCTGGGTGGGGCGGATCCGAAACTTGCTTGCAGGCTGGCAGGGGTCGGTGAACTTCTGACGCGGCACGATCGGGACAGCTACGATGACCTGGATTGTTCAGCGCGAACAGAGTTCGAAGCTCGGTTTTGGTGGCTGGCCGATCCAATGTTCTCAATGCCCGGCAACGATCGCTGGACTGAACACATCAGCCGGCGCTTCGAGCTGGTGCTCCACGAGCCGATTCTCTGGGTCCAGCGCGGGGAGCATCCGCGCCGGCACGAAGCCTCGGTCGTTCGGCGGGGCCAGAACGATTCGTGGTCCAGGAAGCCCGGGCGGCCCCAGGAGCAGTGGGCCGGCAAGCGAGCCGCCCGCTACCGGTTCACTCCGGCCTCGGCACTCGCGGACGGGCTTCGGGCACTGAGCTACGAACTCGATGGCGGCCTGGACGACGAGGGGTACACCCCCGCCACCTACGGCCCCTTCCTGGAACTGCCTGCCCAGTTCGCCCGTTTCAGACAGGCGGATTCGCTGCTGGTTGCCGCCGCCACCGACCTCTCCGGCATCCCGCTCGGCACTTCCCGCACCGTGTTGATAGCGAGCGATGCACCGGAGAGCTTTCCGGTCGTGCTGGGGCCCGTTTCCGAACGGGCCCGTCCCGTCTTCGCTGCCGTGCTGAACGCCGAACCGGTCGTGATCAGCATCGAGTCGATGGACGACAACAGAGCCGCCGGGCGGGCGCGCCGCGGTCTGCTGCCCCTGTCATCCGATGGTTTGGTCGTATCGGACGTGCTCCTCCTCGACGCGAGTGATGCCGAGCTTCCGGAGAACCGTGACGAGGCCCTGGCGCTGATGTTCGGGAAGACGACGCTGCCGCCGGTCGATGAGGTCTCCACCTATTGGGAGGTCTACGGAGCGGAAGAGGGGCAGCCCGTGCAGATTGCGATTTCGCTGACAGGCGGGGGCCGCGGGATACTCACCCGGATCCTCAGGGGAGTCGGCATCCTGGCCGAGACGGGCGCGGCCGAGGTCTCCTGGACGGAGCCGGCATCAGGGTCCGTCCATCCGATGGCGCTTGCGCTGGATCTGTCCAGGCTGGATGCAGGGGACTACGAACTGAGAATCAACGTGTTGGCCGGCGACGGAAATAGGGCCACGACGATTCGTTCGTTCCGACTGGAAGGCTGAGTGTGCTGGCCCGCCTTGGGCCACACGCTTGCCCAGTCACACTGTAGCGTATACCTTACCAAATGTAACGTTCTCTTTACAATTCACGTCCCCACGCTTCCCTTACAACACCTCCTCCACATGGTGCCCCAGCTCGCGGATCTTCGCGACGATCGCTGCCACGTTCTCCCGCCCCCGGCTCTCGATCTTCATCTCGATCCCGACCTTGCCGACGGCGATGTCGCCGAATGCGCGCGTATGCTCGATGTGGAGCACGTTGGCGCCCTCGATCGCGACGACGGCGGTGACCTCGTTGAGGTAGCCGGGCCGGTCCCGCACGACCACCGACAGGCTCGCCAGACGGCCGTCCTCCCAGAGGCCCCGGTCGATGATGCGCGACACCATG
Organism: Gemmatimonadota bacterium; assembly: GCA_026713345.1. Taxonomy (GTDB): domain Bacteria; phylum Gemmatimonadota; class Gemmatimonadetes; order Longimicrobiales; family Gaopeijiaceae; genus Bin94. The sequence continues at coordinate 5,390 of JAPOOQ010000173.1, forward strand.
TTCATGTCGATGTTGCCGCCCGAGAGGACGCACACGGCGGTGTCCGCGCGGCCCAGGCGGACCTTGCCCTCGAGGATCGCGGCCACGCCCACAGCCCCCGCCCCTTCCACCACCAGCTTCTCGCGCTCCAGCAGGAAGAAGATCGCGCGGATGATCTCCTCCTCGCTCACCGTCACCACGTCGTCGGCGAGGGCCTTCAGGTGCGGGAAGGTGAGGTCGCCGATCTGCTTGACCGCGATCCCGTCCGCGAGCGTGTCCGACATCTCGACGTGGGTGGGCGCGCCGGCCTCCAGCGACCGCACCGCACCCGGTGAGGCCGCCGCCTCGACGCCGATGATCCGCACGGCGGGCCGCTGCGCCTTCACCGCCGTAGCCACCCCCGAGATCATCCCGCCGCCCCCGACCGGCACCACGATGGTGGTGACGTCCGGGATCTGTTCGAGGATCTCCAGGCCCATCGTCCCCTGTCCGGCCATCACGGCGAGGTCGTCGAAGGCGTGCACCAGCGTGAGCCCCTCCTCGTCAATCAGGCGTTCCACCAGCGCCATCCCGTCCGACAGGGTCTCGCCGGTCTGGATGACGTGGGCACCGGTCGCCTGCGTGTTCGTGACCTTGATGAGCGGCGCCGTGTCGGGCATGACGATCGTGCAGGGGATGCCCAGCCGCGCGGCGTGCCGGGCGAGCGCCTGCGCGTGGTTGCCGGCGCTGGCCGCGATCACCCCCACCTCCCGTTGCGCGGGCGACAGAAGGAGCAGCCGGTTGAGCGACCCCCGGTCCTTGAACGACCCGGTGCGCTGCCTCAGTTCGGCCTTGAGGTACACCCGGCACCCGGCGGCGGCACCCAGCGGAAACGACTCGGGGCACCCCGTCCGCACGACCTCCGCGCCGATGCGGTCGCGGGCGGCTTCGATGTCGGCGGCGGTAAGCATGTGACTATGGGCGCGTCGCCATCGGCGCCCCCCGGGATCACCCCAGCGCCTTCCCGACGATGTCGCGCTGCGCCGCCGCGTGGTTGCGCGGATTCCCCTCGGCGGGACTGGCGCGCTCGGGCCGGGAGACCGGCCGCAGGCGGACGCCGTCAGGAAGCACCCGGTCCAGACGCGGGAGGATATAGGTCAGCGCACCCATGTTCATCGGCTCCTCCTGGGTCCAGATCACCGTCTCCACGTTAGGATAGCGGCCCTCCAGGGCGCGGATTTCCTCGGCCGGGAAGGGGTAGAGCGACTCGACGCGCACAACCGCGGCGTCCGTCGCCTCGGCGCGCTCCTCCGCGCCCGCGAGATCGTAGTAGACCTTGCCGCTGCACAGGACGAGGCGCCGCACCCGCTCCGCATCCTCCGGTCCCTCGATCGCGGGGTCGTC
>JAPOOQ010000174.1 GCA_026713345.1 Gemmatimonadota bacterium
CCAGGCTGCTCGGGGCCACCGACTCGCGCGGGCACAGCTCGCCGAACGGCGTGAGGGCCTCCCACATCCGTTGTACGGCAGCGACCGGCCGCTCGCACCGCTCGATTTCGGCACACTGTTCCATAGCCGCAACGGTGCCACGGCCGACACGTTCAGGATCGGGCCGAAGGACCCGGAGCAGACGCTCCAGATCAAGGCGAAGTCCAGAATCAAAGGTTTTTCGACTGCCGCAGCAGCCGCGTTCAGTTCCTCCAGCGGGGCGCAGATTCTGGAAACCTCTTTTCTCGGTCAGACCGACACGTTTTTCACCGCGGAATTCAACAAGGTGTATGTCGGCGACCCTTCCATAGCGCGGCACGGCGACTTCAGCGACCGGCACGACTTCCCTCCTGCGACCAAGTGCGAATCCGTCGGCCCGGAAACGCTGACATCGGAGGACGCTGCACGCCTGTGGGACGCCATCGCGCTCACCGAGCATGAGGACCTCGCGGTATCGGCCCTTAACCTCGTGCTTGCGGACGAAGTGAAGCGCGTCGCGATGCTTGGAGGAGTTCGTGGAAGCCAGGATCGAAGGCGCGTCGCGGTCAGGCTGAAGGGCGGTGACGGGCCGGTATCCCTTCGAGGCCTGGGGGATGGAGCGGTGCGCCTTTTCGGTATCGCGCTTGCGCTGGCCAACGCCCGCGATGGCTTTCTGCTCATCGACGAAGCCGAAAACGGCATTCACCATTCCGTGCAGGCCGCCATGTGGGAGATGGTTCTTCGAACCGCCCACCGCGATGGCTTACAGGTAGTAGCAACGACTCACAGTTGGGACTGCGTTCACGGGTTCGCGACGGCGGCCACCACCACGGATGGTCTGGACGGTGTTCTCGTGCGCCTTGAGGGGACCAACGGGCAAATCCGCGCGGTCGCGTACAGCGCGGAGGATTTGGGTATCGCCGCCAAGCAGGGCATCGAGGTCAGATAACGCGCCATGGCCTTGCCGACGGGCCCCGTGTCCCACCGTGTTCTCCTCGTCGAGGGTCGGGATGATCTGCACGTCGTAGATCACATCCGCCGCCGGAGTCAATCCATGCCGGATTTCCGGATCGAGGACAAGGGAGGGTTCGACCGACTCATGGCGTCCATCAGCGTGGAGCTCAAAGCCCCGGGCCGCCGCGCTGTTGGCATCATCGTTGACGCGAACGATGACATAGAGGCCCGGTGGTCCGCGGTAAAGGATCGTGTTGCAAGAGCCGGTATCGCCGTCGGCGACCGGTATCCAGTTGGTACGGTCGTTCGCGGCAATTCGCTGGAACCGGATGTCGGCGTATGGGTCATGCCCGACAACCGATCCCCCGGTGAGCTTGAGGATTTCATCGCGGACATGATCCCCGAAGACGATTCTGTCTGGCCGCTTTCCCAGGCATACATCGATGATATTCCGGCCGAGAATCGTTTGTTCAGCTCCAAGAAGGCGCAGCGGGCCAAGGTGCATGCATGGTTGGCCGCCAGAGAGCGGCCCCGCCCGATGGGGCTGGCGATCGGAGCGCGGGATCTGGAGGTGGGGGGAACTTGCTGCACCCATCTGGCCGCCTGGCTTCGGCAACTGTTCGAACCGTCTGCCGACCGGTAAGGGACCTTCTTGACATCTCTCCCTGGCGACGCAGGACTTCCATAATGTCTAGCCCGGATTGGCGGCTGGCTTTCGTCCTACCGAATCTCTGCTTGGGGCAGCACCAGCGCTCTCCCAAAGAGCTCTCCCTCGGACTTGGTGCGACTGACTACGCCATCCTCTCCTCCAACCGCCCCTTCCGCCCCGCCCAATCCGGCATGACCCTGTCCAGTAGCCGATAGAACGCCGCCCCGTGATGCGGCTCGGCCATGTGGCAGAGCTCGTGCGCGATCACATAGTCGATCGTGTCGACCGGGGCCTCGATGAGGCGGCGGTTGAGGAGCAGGCGTCCCGACGGTGACAGCGATCCCCACCGTTTGTCCATCCGGCGCACGATGAGGCCCGTCGGACGAAAGGCCTCCGGATTTGGAAACCGGGCCAGACTCACCTCCAGCCGCTCCTCAAACTTCGCCCGCGCCTGTTTGCGGTACCAGCCTTCGACAAGACGCCGGGTGACCTCCGGCCGATCCGGCTCGCGGGTGTGGACGGTGATGAAGCCACGGGTCATCTCCACCCCAGGCCGCCCGAGGCGGACCACCTTCAGCCGATACTGTCGCCCGAGGTACAGGTGCGTTTCTCCGGCCAGATACCGCCGCTCCGGCGTCCGGGGCATGAACTGCGAAAAGAAGCGCTGCTGCCGCCTTACCCAAGCTGCCCGCTTCCGCACCTTCTCCGCGATGGCCTCGATCGGCGCGTCCAAAGGCGCCGCGACGACCACCGACGCATCCGGCTCGACAGAGATCTCCAGGGTCTTCCGACGACGGCGAACCACCGCGAAATCGATCCGATGCCGGCCGTACATGACCGTATGTTGCTCTGTAGCACTACCTACAGCGTTCATTCTATGGAAACCTCGCTTCGGCCAGTCTCATGATCCGTGCCAGCAGGTCGTCCATCTGCGCCTCGGTCAGCTCGATCCCCTTCTCGTCCCGGAGCACGTCGTAGAAATAGTCGTCGATGGCGTTGCGCATGTCGTTCTGGGCGGTCTCGTTCGACCACACGTCGACGATGTGGCGCTCGTGCACGATGTCCATGACGGCCAGCGCGACCTGCGCCGTCTCATCGTCTCCCAACGCGTCCCCACATCCGTCGCTAAGCGTCCCCTTGAAGATCCCGTAGAAGGCCATCCCGTGATCGTTGCCCCGGAGCGCGGCCGGCACGTCACGCTCCTCGTGCCCCTGCGCCACCTTCGACGCGATCTCGACGACGCCCTCCAGGTAGTCCCCCTCGGACCTCCGCTTCTGGCGGTACTCCTCGATGGTGTCCTCGAGCAGCTTCGAGAAGCGTTCGTAAAAGGCGGGATCCAGGTCCATGCGTTCGGTGATGGCCCGGCGGGTGGCGCTCGCGATCCGGTCGGCCTTGGAGGCGGAGGTGATCCCGGTCTCCTCGACGACCGCTTTGAGCATGCCGGTGTCGTGGATGTCGACCAGCTCGATCACGGTCTCGGCCGGCATCGCGGCCACGTGGTCGTCGAGGAGGCGCCTGATCTTCGGTTCAAACTCCCTGACGTCCACGGCCTCCTGGTAGCGGATCCTGACCGACTGCCGCAGATCGCTGAAGCTCGCCCAGTCGCGCTTCATCTCCGCGATCTGCCCCTCGTCGAACACGTCGTGGACCTTCTGCGACGACAGCGAGATGTGCAGGCACCGCGAGAAGGCGCGCAGCCGACCGTA
>JAPOOQ010000175.1 GCA_026713345.1 Gemmatimonadota bacterium
CCGCTCACCTCGCCCGTCGGGGTTTTCGGCGGATCGTCGCGCAGCTGGAACACGAAGGAGACCTTCGACCACTTCCTGAACACGATGCTGGCCGAGCTGGAAGAGCAGCTGCCCGTCGACGGGGTGTTCCTGGCGCTGCACGGGGCGATGGCCGTGCGGGATGTCCCCCGCCCCGAGGCCGAGATCGCGCGCCGCTTCCGGGAGCTGGTCGGCCCGGACATCCCCATCGCCGCGACCTTCGACCTCCACGGCAACGAGGACGCCGAATTCCTCGCGCACGCCGACTTCTCCTTCGTGACCAAGCGCTTCCCGCACTACGATTCCTACCTTCAGGGCGAACGCGCCGCCCGCGCCCTGCGCCTCGCCGCACGGGGCGAATACGAGCCCACCACGGCCACCCGCAAACCCGGGATCATCACCGCCACCGTGCTGCAGTGGACCGGCCAGTCCCCCGCGATGGATATCATGGAGCGTGCCCGGCGCTGGGAGGCGCGAGAGAACGACGCGTACGTGAGCGTCTTCTACGGCTACCCCTGGTCGGACGTGCCCGATGTGGGCGCCACCATCCAGGTCATGACCAACGGCGACCAGGCGCTCGCGGACGAGATCGCCGACGACATGGACGACTTCATGTGGCGCGTGCGCGAGGACTTCGCGCTCGGCAGCTACCCCGGCCCGCCCGAGGCCGCCCCAATCGTCGCGGCGGCCATCTCACGCGGCGAGACCCCCGTCGCCGTCGGCGACTACAGCGACCGCCCCGGCGACGCCACACACATCCTGAGCGCCTTCGAAGCGGCCGGCATCGGCAACGTCCTCTACGGCACGATCACCTCCCCCGCCACCCTCGAAGCCCTCACCGCGGCCGACACCCAGCCCGGCGACCCCTTCGACCACGAAATCGGCGGCTTCACCCCCTCCGGCGGCTCGCCCTACCGCGTCACCGGCACACTCGAGTTCTTCGGCGAGGGCTTCGGCTACGACCGCATCGCCGCGGTCTCGTTCGGCGACGGCAACCTCGTCATCCTCACCCCGGCCTACGAGCAGGTGATGTACCCGGAGACGTTCCGGATCGGGCCCATCGATCCCGGCGACTACGAAGTCTTCGTCGTCAAGTCGCGCGCCCACTTCCGCCGCGGCTTCGACGAGACCGGCTACGCCCCCACCATCGTCATCGTGGAGGCACCCGAGCCCTTCGTGGGCACCACCTTCCTCGACGCGCTGCCCTACGAGAATGTGGACCTGAGCGCGATGTACCCGTACGGAGTTCCGGAGAAGCGGCGGTGAGGGGCTGGCACCACCACCGTCACCCGCGAACCTCGACCCCCAACTCCCGCAGCGGCCGGAAATCCTTGCGATTCGCGGTCGCCACGGACGCCCCATCGGCTTGCGCGACGGCGGCGATCATGCAATCCGCCAGGGATCCGCGGCGGCGCCCTGATTCGGTGTAGAGCCGGGCCGCAGCTTCCGCGTCGTCCCGCGTGAAGTCGCGGCACTGTCCCACAACCGCTTCCGCCAGCGACAGCTCTTCGGGCTCAAGCGGGCCGCAGCGGAACTCCGCCCACGCGATTGCGCTGATCACCAGCTGTTCTCCCCTGCCGATCCATTTGCGCAGCTTCCGGTCCTCGCGCGTCCCTGGCCTCAGCGCCTGGATCAGGAAGCTGGTGTCCAGATGGGTCATTTCGGGCCGGATCGGAACCGCCGCTCCACCGCGCGCCGCTCCCTCTTCAGGCCGCGCCCCCACTCGGCGAAATCGACTCCGCGCTCGCGGACCGTCCGCTGCAGGCGCGTAAGGGCTTCCAACGGTGCGTTTTCGCCTTCATCGCCCGTCGTGGCCGCGATCCGCAGGGCGCGCCGCAACACCTCGGACTTCGACACCTGCCAGCGTCGCGCCAGCGCCTCCAGGGTGCGCACGGACTCTACATCGAGCGAATACGTCGACTTGATCGTGGTTATGGCCATACTGGATGATATGGCCATAACTTGCTATCGTCAAGGTTGTCGTCAGCACGCTCTCTCGAGCCCCTGCACTTGCCATTTTCGTCCAAACGCGGGAAGATGCAAGGTGCACCAATCCGATCCGCGCCCGCTCCGGCAGCGTCCCCGGGATCGTGCACGGCATTTCCCCTGCAGACGACGACTCACCCAACACAGCCTCATGAAACTGGACCGCGAACAGGTAAAGCACTGGAAGAAGATCCTTTCCCCCTACTTCGGGCCTGACAACAGACGCAGCGCCTGGCAGATGGGCTACACCGCCGTGCTCTTCGCCGGCGCGTGGGCCCTCATGTACTTCAGCCTCGCCATCGGCTACTGGCTCACCCTCATCCTGTCCGTCCCGACCGCCGGGCTGCTGATGCGGCTCTTCATGTTCCAGCACGACTGCGGGCACGGTTCGTACTTCAAGTCGCGCCGCCTGGCCTGCATCACGGGATCCGTCATCGGGGTGCTCACCCTGACGCCGTACCACTACTGGCGGAAGACGCACGCCATCCATCACGCGCACGCGGGCAACCTGGACCTGCGCACCTTCGGGGACATCGTCACGCTCACCGTCGAGGAGTACGAGGCCATGTCCTGGATGCAGCGACTGGGGTACCGGTTGTACCGCAACCCCGCGGTGCTTTTCGGCCCCGGAGCCGCGTTTCACTTCCTCGTCAAGCACCGGTTCCCCTGGGATGTGCCCCGGGCCTGGAAGCGCGAGTGGCAATCCGTGTGGTGGACCAACGCGGCGATCGTCGGGATCCTGGCGACCGCCTGGTTCACCATCGGCATCGGGCCGTTCCTGATGATCCAGCTCCCCATCACGCTGATCTCGTGCGCGATCGGGGTGTGGCTCTTCTACGTTCAACACCAGTTCGAGGACGCGTACTGGCACTGGCAGGAGGACTGGAACTACTACGACGCCGCGCTGCACGGCTCGTCCTTTCTGAAGCTGCCGAAGGTGCTGCAGTGGTTCACCGCGAACATCGGCCTGCACCATGTGCACCACCTCAGCGCGCGGATCCCCAACTACCGGCTCCAGCGCTGCCACGACGAGAATCCCGAGCTGTGGAAGGCCCCGCGCATGACGCTTCGGGACGGCCTCAAGACCCTGCGCCTCGCCCTCTGGGACGAGGGACGCCGGAAGCTGATCTCGTTCGGGGAGTACCGGAGATTGCGGACCGCGGCGGCGCATTCGTGAGCGGTGCGTTCATGACCGGCCCGGTCAGTGGGCGGGTCCCTGGAATCGCGGGGCTCGTGGGAACCCTACTCATGCTGGCGGGTTGCGGAGGAGACGACATGACCGGACCTGAGACGATCGAGGACGCCAATTTCGCGGCGTCGCTGGGGATCAATCTGTCGAACATGACCAAGACCGCCTCCGGGCTCTACTACGAGGACATCGAGGTGGGAGAGGGAGCACCGGCCGTGGCCGGAGACGATGTCCGCGTGGGGTATTCCGGCCGGCTGAGCGACGGCACCCAGTTCGACAGCGGCCAGTTCCCCTTCCGCCTCGGGGCGGGTCAGGTCGTGCCGGGGTTCGACGAGGGCGTCACCGGAATGCGCGTCGACGGCATCCGCCTAATCCTCATCCCGCCCGCGCTGGGCTACGGGAGCCGCGGCAGCGGGCCCGTGCCGCCCAATGCGATTCTGATCTTCCGGATCCAGCTGCTCTCGATCGGGTGAGGGGTCGGGGGCTTGTCCCCTACACCCCCACCATTTCCCCCAGCACGAACACGTCCGTGAGGAGCGCCCGGATGTGGATCGACGCATTGAGATTGTCGATCAGCTGGGATGAGACGGCGGGCTGCGCCGCGACCAGCCGCAGCAAAGCGCGCGAGGCATCGGCGTCGCGGCGGAGCACCTCCAGTGCGTCGTCGGTGGCGTCGCCACCCGGCAAGTCGGCCCGGAAAGCCTCTGCAAGGCCGTCCAGGGCCTGTTCGAAGCCGCGCAGATACTCCCGTACCTGCCCGCCGGACTTGCCCGCCTGGTCCCCCGCCAGCCCCTGGGCCGCGTAGGCAAGGAAGAACTCGTAGCCCTCCTCGATGGCGTCGATGCGGGCCTTCAGGTCGTCGAGGGTCAATCCGCCTCCGGCACCGACCACCGCTCCGGGTCGTGATTCTCCAGGTAGCGGTCGCGGGTGATCCAGCCGTTGATCATCGACCAGGTCATCCAGCGCTTCTCGGGGCGGATCGCGAAGTAGACGTGCGCGATCACGAGGAAGATGAGCGCGATGCCGCTGATCCCGTGGATCACGTAGATCCAGCCCCACGTGGCATCGCTGAACATGTAGGTGTTCTGCGGCAGCAGGAAGTTCTCCACCCGGTACATCATGAGGACGCCGGTGACGACCGCGCCCAGCGTAGCGATGGTGGCGGCGTGGTGGAACATCTTCTGGTCCACCGGATACTTGCCGGCGCGCGGGCGCTCTACCGGCCGGCGCAACGCCGCTTTGAGTCCCAGCGTGCCCTCGCGCACGTCGCGTCCCCCGATCCACATGTTCCTTAGGTCCTGCTTGGCGAGGACGTGGTAGATGTGGTAGAGCACCGCGAGGATGAGGAGGACGCCGGCGATCCAGTGGATGGTGACCCAGGGGAACTGGATCCCGATCACCGGGAAGAAGGCCGTGATCAGCAGCACGAACATGGTCACGGACATCGACCAGTGGAATCCCCGCGCGCCCGGCTTGTGGCGCACGATCCGGTCCGGCAGACCCTTGGCCTCGCTCTCGTCGATCTCGCCCGCGGGAACCTTCTTCGGGACCAGAAGCGCGTGAACCACGACGAAGACCGCCCCGACGATGACGGCCGCCCAGATCAGGTCCCACGCAACCCCGATGGGGACGTTCTCACCCCAGGGGTTCAGTGCCCGCCGAAGAAATTCCATGGATTATCGCTTCCTTGTGGCTGTGATCGTCGGGCGCATCCGCCTGCCGCCGGCCGCGCCTGTCGTGGACTTTGCCGTCCGCTACGCCGCATCCCGAATCGAGCGTTTCACCAGATTCCGCATCAGCGCGACCTTGTAGTCGTTGTGCCGGAGCGTGCGCGCGCCTTCGACCGCGATGTCGCCGGCCATCGTCAGGGTGTCCCCGCTGGGCGCCCTCCCGCGGATCGCGGACTCGACCGCGCGCAGCCGCACCGGATAGGGGGCAACGCTGTTCACGACGATGCGGGCGTCCTGGATCATCCCGTCCTCGACCCTCAGCGACGACGCCACGCTCACCAGCGAGAAATCCCATGACTTGCGGTCGCGGATCTTCTCGAAGTACCAGCGCGCGCCCTCCCAGGGAGCCGGGAGGATGACGCGGGTGAGCAGGTCGCCGGGCTTGAGCACGGTCATGCGCTCGATGTCGATGTCCGGGCCGATGAAAAAGTCGGCCGCCGGGTATGTCCGCTCGCCGGAGGTGCTGGCGACGACCATTTCGGCGTCCAGCGCGACCAGGGCGGGTGCCGTGTCGGACGGGCTCACCGCGACGCAGCGGCTCGCGCCCATGATGCAGTGTTCGCGGTTCATGGACTGCGAGGTCGCCGCGTAGCAGACGTTGCCCCCGGCGCGGTAGCACGGCCATCCGCTCCGGTAGTACCAGCAGCGCGTGTCCTGCACGATGTTGCCGCCGAGGGTGCCCTGGTTGCGGATCTGCGGCGTCGCCACCAGCCCCGCCGCCTCGGCGAGGAGCGGGTAGCGGCTCATCACGTCCGCGTTCTCGGCGATCTCGGTGAGGCTCGTCATGGCCCCGATGTCGAGTCCGCCATCGGCCCCGGCCGAGATGCCGCGGATCCCGTCCACGGCGGCCAGGTCGATCACAGCCTCCGGGCGCTTGATCCGGTCCTTGAACCAGTCGAAGGTGTCGAGTCCGCCTGCAAGCACCCAGCCCTTGTCGCCGTGCTGGCGCATCAGGCGAACCGCATCCTCGACCTCCGTCGGCTGATAGAGCTCGAACGGCGCGATCATGTCACGTATGACGGCCACTTTATTTCTCCTTGTCGGTCAGACGTGGGTGTCCAGCAGGCCGTAGGGCCGCGGCCGGCCCTCCAGCTCCGCGAGGATCATGTCGGCGGTGAGCGGCGTCCTGCAGAGGCAGGCTCCGCCCATGGCGTCGGCGACCGCGCATACGTAGGCAGCCTCGCCGGCGCCCACCGGCGGCTCCCCGATCCCCTTGGCGCCGACGGGCGTGTGCGGATCGGGTTGGTCGACCGCCGCGAAGCGCGGGCTCAGCGGCACATCGAGGATTCCGGGCGGGCGCGCAGTGTAGAAGCGCTTGGTGAAGGGGATGCCCCACTTCGGGTCGAAGACCCAGCGCTGCCCCTTCGCCATCCCGATCCCCTGGAAGACGCCGCCGTTGGTCTGCGCCGCCAGGGAGCGCGGGTGCATGACCGTGCCGCAGTCGGTGGTCGACGCGAGGTCGATGATCTCCACCTCGCCGGTCTCGACGTCGAGTTCGACCTGGGCGAAGGTGGCGACCCAGGTGTAGACCGAACCTCCGCGGGAGTAGTTGTCGCGTGCGGCAGCGATGAGGCCTTCGCCGGCGAGGCCGGCAACCGCGGCCTTGGTGGCATCGTTGATTTCCTCCGGGACCTCCTGGCCGCTGAACTTGCCGCCGATCGCGATTGCACGGCGCGCGGCCTCGGCGAAGTCCATCCCGGCTGCGCGGTTCCCGGCCCGGAAGACGCGGCCGTCGGCGACCCGGTAGTCGGTGGGCGAACCCCCCAGCTCGCGCGCCGCCAGCTCCTGCAGGAGGCCGAGCATGGCCGTGCCTGCCGCGTGGTTGGCGCGGGTGTGGGCGTGCGTCGTCTGGCTGCCCGCCTGCACCGTGCTGAAGGGGAGGTGCTTGCTGGTATCGCCCCAGACGATCACGACCTGGTCCCACGAGAGGTCGAGCACGTCGGCAGCGGGGCGGGCGGTGTCGGCGATCGAGTGCGTGCCCAGGTTCCCGATGCCCTGATGCACATGGAGCTTGCCGTCCGGGCGGATGACGAGCAGGCCGTCGCGACCGGCGCTGCCGGCTGTGAAGGGGCTGAGGCCCATCCCGACCCCGGTCACCTTGGTGCCGTTGCGCTGCCCGGAGAGCTGGCTCTTCTCTTCCCAGTTGAAGAGTTCGCCGCCCAGGTCGAGCGCCTCGCGCACGTAGGCGCTGGTGAACGGTCCCTGCTGCGGTCCCAGCCAGCCATCGTGGCCCGGTGCGTTCAGCTTTCGGATCTCGAGGCGGTCGACGTCGAGTTCGCGCGCCGCCTTGTCGACCAGCGGCTCGAGCATGCCGACGATCTGGGCGCCGCCGGGCGCCCGCTGCGCCGAGCGGGGTGGCGTGTTGGTGAGGATCGCCACACCGCGGAACCGCATGTTCTCGGGCTGATACGACGCCGTGGCGACGGTTGCGGCGGTGAAGACGTCACTGGCCCCGAAAGGCCCGCTGTCCTGCACCAGGTAGAGGTCGAGCGCGGTCATGCGACCGTCGGCGCGGAACCCCATCTTCGCCCAGCCCTGGAACCCCGCCCGCGCCCGCCCGATGTAGTTCTCCTCGTAGCGGGTAATCCGGAGCATGACCGGCCGGCCGATCCTGCGCGACAGCACCGCGGGCACCGCCATGATCGGCGAACCCGAGATCTTGCTGCCAAAGCCGCCGCCGCAGTATTCGCCGATAAACACCACGTCTTCCGGCTCGACACCGGCCATGCGCGCCACCCCGCCTCGCGTCCGCTCGGTGCTCTGCGTGGACCCGTGCAGGAACAGCTTCCCGTTCTGCCAGTACGCCATGCAGCTGCGCGGCTCCATGGGGTGGTGGGTGACGGACTGGTGGACGATGGTGTCCTCGACGACCACGTCCGCCTCGTCGAACCCCGCCTCGATATCGCCGATGGCCCATTCCACCGGGGCCTCGCCCATCGGCAAACGGTCCGTTCCCGCCTCCTCGAAGACGGATGCGGGCCACTTCAGCGAGCCGAGCTCGCCCCGTCCTGCCGAGATGTTCCCGTCCACATGCGCGTCCGGCCCACCCTCGCGCAGACTCTCCAGCGGGTCGAGCACGAAGGGGAGCCGCTCGAAGTCCACCCGGATCGCCTCCACCGCGGCCGCCGCGGTCGTCTCGTCCACCGCCGCCACCGCCAGGATCGGTTCGCCCTCGTACTTGGGCTCGTCGGTCAGCGCCGCCTCCCGCGTGCCTCCCCCCTGCACGGGCAGATCCTCCGCCCGCAGGATCCCCAGCACCCCCTCCATCGCCTCCGCCGCGCTCGTGTCCACACTGCGGACGCGCGCATGCGGCATCGGGCTCAGGAGGAGCTTCGCGAAGACCATTCCCTCGGCGCGGAAGTCCTCGGCGTAGCGGGCCCGGCCCGTGATCTTCGCCCTCAGATCCGGTGGAGAGATGTCGGTGCCGATTACGTTCTCAGCCATCTCGATTTGCCTTTCTCACGTCCTCGTTCACGCGCGGGAGCCGGACAGCTCGGCCGCCCGCATCGCCGTGTTCAGGATCTTGTCGTAGTCGCCGCAGCGGCAGAGGTTGCCCGAAAGCAGATGCGCCGCCTCTTCGCGGGTCGGATTCGGGTTCTTCGCCAGCATGCCCACCATGCTCATCGTGAAGCCCGGCGCGCAGAAGGCGCACTGGAAGCCGCCCTCGTCCATGACCGCCTGCTGCACGGGATGAAGTTCGCCGTCCTCCTCCAGCCCCTCGATGGTCGTGACCTCGCGGCCGCGCACCGTGTGCGTCAGGATCGAGCAGCCGTAGTGCGTGACCCCGTCGAGGAGCACCGTGCAGGCGCCGCACTCCGCCCGGTCGCACCCGAGCTTGGTGCCGGTGAGCCCGAGCTGGTAGCGCAACGTCATCGCGAGCGTCTCGTGCTTCGGGACGTCCACGCGGCGCTGCTGCCCGTTGACGTTGAGGGTGATGAGCCGCTCCACCGCGCCCTGCGCGGACAGCATCGGCGCGAACACCCCGCTGCCGCGGAACAGGTACCCCGACACGGAAGCGGTGGCGCCGGCGGCGACGACCCCCTTGATGAACTTGCGGCGGGTGAACCCACCACGCCGCGCCTGAATGGCTTCGGTCTGCAACATCTTGCTCTGCACCTCACTCCGGAAGAAGGGCGGGGCTATGACTGTTGGGAATTATAGGGTGCGCGGCGCGCGTGCGCGAACAGAGCTCAGCGAGTACGTGCGGCTGGCATCATTATCGCATCCAGCGCCAACGTGTCGTCGTCGATCGTGCCCCACAGCAGGAGCGCCCCCGCAGCGATGATCGCCGACGGGTAGAAGAGCACGTTCGAGCCGTCGAGGAACCATCCCCACCAGCAGCCAACCCGTGGTCACCCGCAGAAGAAGCAGTCCCCAGCGTTTCATGATCGGTCTCCCGGTTTCAGGTGGAATGCTCGGCGCGGCCGGTCCGGGCACCGCAAGTGGCTACGTTGTTTCATGCGATCCGTTGGAATCAAGGTATTGAACAGCAAGATCAGCGAGTACGTGCGGCTGGCGGCCGGTGGGGAGACCGTTCTGGTCACGGACGGTGACCGCGTCGTAGCCGAAATCGGCCCTCCACGATCGGCGAGGAGTCCCATCCTGGCGGACGCCATGCTCGCCGATGCGGTGCGGAAGGGTTGGTTGACACCCGCACTGTCTCCGGGATCCGAACCCCCCCGCGGCGGCCCCCCGGAGACCACGCTGTCCGTGTTGCTCCGAGAACTGGAGGGCGACCGCAGCGACCGGTGATCTACGTCGACACCTCGGTCGCCCCTTCGAGTCCAATCACCTCCAACGCATCCTGGCAGTCCCCCGCTCCTATTTCGGCCAGGCGCCGGTCGAATGTGGCGAGGCGGCCACCGTGGCGCATGGCCAGGGCCAGCAGATGCGCGTCCGTGACCTGCCGGTAGCCCGTCACGCGCGCGAAGGGGACCCAGAGGGGATCGACAGGCGAGATGTCGTCCGCCCAGAAGACATGCCCCGAGACTGCCCGGATCTGCCCGAGAAGCCCGATCGCGTCGCCCGGCGTGCAGGCCTCCGGGACGGCCCGGCGGTTGCTGGAGACCCGCACGAATCCGGA
>JAPOOQ010000176.1 GCA_026713345.1 Gemmatimonadota bacterium
CGCTGACAACAGGCTGCGGAGGGTGACATTGTTCGACGATCAGGGCGTGGTGTCCGCCATCCGGCCGACGGTCTGTCCTGCCGATGGCTGGTACTACAATGATGTTTCGCTCTGTTACTTCGGCGGCTTCACCGGCGATGGCGCGGTCTTCTGGTATGGATACCGCCGCGCCCAGGGACTGCCCCGAATCAACGAGGGAACGGTGCAGAGGACTCCCGGGGGGACGCAATTCCTGGCGCTGGCATCCGGTGACAGCACCCTGGTTGTCGATTCCGTTTCCGCGCGCGGAAACGTCCGGATCGTGCAATCGCTTAATGGCACGCCGGCTATCTGGAGCATTCCGGAGATCTTCGCGCCCGAGGGTCACTGGGCCTTCGGGCCCCGCTCGGTGGCGCTCGGCGAGTCGTCCGGCTTCGAGATCAGGTTGCGTGACTCCTCCGGTGAATTGCGGCGGGTTTTGCGCGTGGAAAGGGAGCCGGAGTTCGTGACCTCGGCGGACATCGACTCGATCAAGGCGCTCACAGGCACGCCGGCCAGCATCAGCCCGAAGGAGCTGACGCTGCAATACCTGGACGAGGTCCCCACCGGCGGACAGATTCCCTTCTTCAGCGAACTCCGGGTCGACGATGCCGGGCGCCTGTGGGTCGCCGACTACGTGCCCCCGCGCGTGCTGCTCGTCCCCGACACGACCTGGTGGACCGTCTTCGACCAGGATGCGCTTCCGCTCGCCCGCGTGGCGACGGGCCGCTCCGACAACATCCTCGAGCTCGGCGAGGACCACATCCTCCTGCGCGAGACGGACGAGATGGATGTCCAGCGGGTGGCGATGTACCGGATCGAGCGGGATTAGGCCAGCGAAGGGCTGGACCTCACCCCTCCCCAACCAGCCTCGCCGCACCCCCCTCCAGCGTCTCCAACACCTGCCGCCACTGGAACTTCTCCCCGATCCCGCGCACGTAATAGTCCATCCAGGCCATCTCGCTCACGGCCTTCACCAGCCGGTTGCGCGGGTCCGGAATCCCATGACTCCGCCCCGGATACATGAACAGCTCCGTCGGCACGTCGAGCTTCTTGAGCGCCATGTGCAATTCCACCGATTGGGGGCTCGGCACGCGGGGGTCGCCCTCGACGACGTGGATCATGGTGGGGGTCTTCGCGTTGGCGATATACTTCAGCGGTGACTGGTTGAACCAGGTGTCGAAGTCTTCGTACAGGAATCCATCTCCCACGTAGAATTGCCGGTTCCGCTGCACGTCGCTCTGGGCGTACATGCTGATCCAGTTCATAGTGCCTGCACCCGAGCTGATCGCCTTGAAGCGGTCCGTCTGCGTGAGGATCCAGTTGGACCAGTGGCCGCCCGCGCTCCAGCCGAGCGCGCCCATGCGGTCGCCGTCCACAATGCCTTCGTCGATCAGGTGATCCACGCCGGTCATGATGTCTTCGTAACCCATCGTGAAGTAGTCGCCGACGATGTCCGTGCGGTGCTCGTTCCCGTAGTTGCGCGACCCGCGGTAGTTCGGCTTCAGGACCGCGTAGCCGGCGCCTGCGTACACCTGCGCGCTGTAGCCGCCGTTGAAGCGCAGCACGTCGGCCGACGCCGGGCCCCCGTGGATGGCGACGATGAGCGGGTAGCGCCGGCCTTCCTCGTAGCCGACGGGGTAGACGAGTACGCCGCCCACCATCTTGCCGTCCGAGGAACGCCAGTTGATTTCGACCTCCTCGCCGAACGCGACGTCCGCGAGCTGCGGGTTGGCATCGACCAGCTGCGTCCAGGTGGAGCGGTCGGGGACCTGGTCCACGCCGGGAGCGGTGAACACCGTCGGCGGGGTCTGCGGGTCGCTGTAGCCGATGAGAATGGTGCCGGTGTCGTCGTCGCGCGACACCGAGAGCGCGGCCCGCTCCTGGGTGAGCTGCCGGACCTGCCCGGTGGCCACGTCGAGCGCGTGCAGCTGCGTCGTCACCGTCACGCCCGCGTTGAAGTAGATCGTCCGGGAATCGTCGGACCAGAACCCGACGCTCGAGCTCTGGTCGAAGTCGGCGCCCAGCTTGCGGAACGCACCGCCCCGGTCGTCCACCTCGCGGATGTAGACGCGGTTTTCGGTCATCGAGTAGCGCCCCATCTCGTCCGGCGCCGAAAACGCGATCCAGCGGCCGTCGGGCGAGAAGGTGAGGCCGCTTTCGCCGACCTCGTAGTTGTCGGTGAGGCGCTCGATCTCGCCCGTGGCGGCGTCCATGAGGAAGAGGTCGGCGTAGAGGCGCTGGGCAGTGATATTGCGCTCGTAGCGCTTGGGCGAGCCACCCGTGATGCCGATCCAGCGCCCGTCATCCGAGAGCGTGAAGCCGTTGACGCTGTAGGAGGGGTCGTCGGTCTCGCGGCGCTCGGCAGCCGTCGCGACGCCCACGCTCCACAGGCTGGACAGGGGCGTGACCGCGTTGCGGATATCGACCGTGAAGCCCTCCTCGCGCCGCTTCTTCTCGTCCTCGTCGAAGGAGTCGGGACGGGTGAAGTAGATGCGGCTGCCGTCGGGGGAGAAGTCCCACTGGTCCACGCCCGCCGCGCCGTCGGTCAGCTGCGCGGGCTCGGCGTCCGGAAGGTTGCTGACCGCCAGCCGGTAGAGCTGCTCCTGGCCCGATTCGCCGGAGCGATAGACCAGCCAGTTCCCGTCCGGGCTGAAGTCGAAGCCCGACACGCCGTCCTCGGTGTCGGTGATCTTCCGGGCCTCGCCGCCGTCGTGGCGCATCATGTAGAGCTGGGTCTCGTCCCCGTCACGATTGGACGCGAAGAGGAAGAACGACCCATCCGGCGCCCAGGTCGGACTCGTCTCATTCCTGTCCCCGGTGTAGGTGAGCTGGCGCGCCGATGGCACGCCCTCGCGCAGCGACACGAGGTGGATGTCGGTCTGCGATTCGGCCGCCTCCCAGTCGGGCGTCGTCACCGTGTACAGCATCCAGGTCCCATCCGGGCTCGGGGTCCACGAGCCGGCGCGCTTCATCTCCTGGACGTCCATGAAGGTGAAGGGGCGCTGCTGGGCGGTGAGGGGGGCGGTGAGAAGGGCCGTGAGGAGGGTGGCGGTGGCGGCGACGGCGAAGGGAAGGGGACGCATCTGGAACCTCGCTGGTGGCGGTGGGCTGAAAGTCTCCATGATACGATGGAACGCGGGGATGGACGAGGGCGTGTAGGCGGCTCGCGGGCGGCATCCGGACGACGATCGGGCCTCGGTGCCACGCGGGGACTATCCACCGACTGCTCGGGCTGATGAGGGGCCAATGACGTGGGGCTGACCACCCTGCATTACATTTCCCCCGGAACCAAGTCACGCGGAGTGGAGCGCAATGGTGACCCGGGAAAATCTCGCCAGAATCAGGACCATCGTCGAACGGGTGTACGCCGACCACTTCGGTGAGCACCCGACTGACCTGACCCTTACGCCGCGCGTGGATCATTACGGATACGATGTGGTGGATGTCGTATTCGTGTCTGAAGAGACGCCTCCGGGGCTGGGCGGACGGAAGTCGGTGGAGTTTCGGGGGCAGGTCAACGACCAAATGGTAGAAAACGAAGTCTTCATCGACCTGATCTTCGAATTCCACTTGCGTGCTGAACTCGAAGCGGTGATTGCCGAGCAAGGCCTGGTATGAATCCGGGACACTGGTTGGAAGCCGCGGAGCAGCTTCTGGAGATGCCCCGGCGGGGGGCGCCACGTCAAGTGAATCTTCGGTGCGCCGTGAGCATGGTGTACTACGCTCTGTTTCACTGGTTGGCCAACTCTGCGGCTGATACGCTGGCAGGATCGGCCGGGTCGAAGGACCGGAGCTGGATTCGCGTCTACCGCGGTCTGGACCATGGGCAGGTCAGACGGCAATGCAGTCAGGGACGAATTCCCGGTGGATTCTCGCCGACAATTCGGCACTTTGCCGCCGAACTCGCTGAGATGCAGGGACGAAGGCATCGAGCCGACTACGATCCGGGTGCGCGCTTCTCCAAGAGTGATGTGCGGGAATACCTCGGCATTGCCAGCGACATTCTCAACACCGTCCAAACCGCCACACCCGCTGAAAAACGTGCGCTCGCGATTCACGTCCTGTTCAAGGAAAGACCCGCTGCATCCTGATCGGCGTCCCGGGTTGCGGCGCCTCAGGCCCCCGTCCCCGCCTCGAGATCCACAAGCGGCGCCGAGTACTCCCCCGAGAAGCACGCCGCGCAGAACGGCCCCCGCTCCTCGACCGCGGCGACCATCCCGTCCAGCGTCAGGTATCCCAGCGAGTCCACGCCCAGCTCGGCGGCGATCTCGTCGACGGTCATTTGGGACCCCAGGAGCTCCCCCTTCGACGGCATGTCGATCCCGTAGTAG
>JAPOOQ010000177.1 GCA_026713345.1 Gemmatimonadota bacterium
CCGCTCGTGCAGTATGGTCTTGATCCGGGCGATCTCGCGCCGGATTTCTCGCAGCAATTTCGGATTTTCCAATTGCATCGTGGCGCTCCGGAAGCGGAGGCGGAACTGCTCCATCTTCAGTTCCCCGAGCCGGTGCCCCAGCTCCACGCTTTCCAGTTCGCGAATCTCATCAGCCTTCACGACGTCGCTCCAGGGGTCGATTGGTTCACAGTTGGGTCTCCCGGACGACGAAGCGGGTCTTGACCGGCAGCTTGAACGACGCCAGCTCCATCGCCCGCCGCGCGGTCTCGACCGGGACGCCCTCCAGCTCGAACATGATCCGCCCCGGCTTGACCACGGCCACCCACTCCTCTGGGTTGCCCTTGCCCTTGCCCATGCGGGTCTCGGCCGGCTTCTTCGTGACCGGCTTGTCCGGGAAGATGCGGATCCAGACCTTGCCGCCTCTCTTCACGTGACGGGTGATGGCCACACGGGCGGATTCGATCTGCCGGTTCGTGATCCAGCTCGCCTCCGTGGCCTGAAGACCGTACTCGCCGAAGGAAACCCTGCTCCCCCGGTAGGCCTTTCCGCGCATCTTCCCCTTGTGGGTCTTTCTGCGCCGTACGCGCTTGGGTGCAAGCATCTCAGCTCCTCGCCACCTTGGAAGGCCCTGCCGAATAGGTGCGGCCGAACCGGTCCTCGATCACTTCGCCTTTGAAGACCCAGCATTTCACGCCGATGACCCCGTAGGTCGTCGCCGCCACGACTTGCGAGTAGTCAATGTCCGCGCGCAGCGTGTGAAGAGGCACGCGGCCCTCGCTGTAGCCTTCGGTGCGGGCGATTTCGGCCCCGCCCAGCCTGCCGGCGCACTGGATGCGGATCCCCTCCGCGCCCGCGCGCATGGCGGACTGCACGGCCTTCTTCATCGCCCTGCGGAAGGAGATGCGCTGCCGGATCTGGTGGGCGACGTTGTCCGCCACCAGACGCGCGCTCAGCTCCGGACGCTTGATCTCCTCCACGTTCACGGAAACCTCGCTGTTGGTCAGCACCGCTAGCTCGTCGCGCAGCTTGTCCACCTCCGCGCCCCGCTTGCCGATCACGACTCCGGGGCGCCCGGTGTGCACCGTGACGACCAGCTTGGACGGCTTGCGCGCGATCTCCACCTTGGCAATGGCCGCGTGATGGAGCCGCCGGTGCAGGTACGTCCGGATCGTGTGGTCCTCCTTGAGCAGCTTCGGGAAGTCGCGCTCGGCGTACCATCTGGAACGCCAGTCCGCTACGATGCCCAGCCTGAAACCGCGTGGGTGGGTTTTCTGACCCATCCGCTAATTCTCCTTCGCTGTCACTTCGACCGTGATATGGCTTGTCCTGCGCCGGCGGGGAGATGCACGCCCCATGGCGCGCGCGCGCCACCGCTTCAGCGTGGGACCCTCGTCGACGAAGGCTCGGGTAACCACCAGTTCGTCCACGTCCACTGAATCTCCGTCCCGGTCCGCCAGGTCCTGCGCGTTGGCAATGGCCGACAGGAGGGTTTTGCTCACCGGCACCGCCGCCGCCTTCTTCGAGAACGTGAGCACGGAGATGGCCTCGTTTACGGACCGGCCCCGGATCTGGTTGATGACCAGACGGACCTTCCTCGGGCTCATCCGGATGTGCCGGGCGATCGCGCGCGCTTCCATTGCCGGCCCCCTACCTCTTCGACCGCTTGTCGGCCAGTTTGCCCCCGTGCCCGCGGAAGAGGCGGGTAGGGGAGAACTCGCCGAGCTTGTGGCCGACCATGTTCTCGGTGATGTAGACGGGGATGAACTTGTTCCCGTTGTGGACCGCGACAGTGTGACCGACGAACTCGGGCGAGATCGTGGACGCCCGGGCCCAGGTGCGGATCACCGTCCTCTCGTTGCGCGAGTTCATCGACTCCACCTTGCGGAGCAGCTTCTCATCGATGAACGGGCCCTTCTTCACACTTCGTGACATTGCCCTTGCCCAGTCTCCTCGTAGTCCGCGCTCAGCGCGTCGCCTTGCCGCGCTTCCGGCCGCGGACGATGAACTTGTTCGATTCCTTCTTTCGCTTCCGTGTCTTGGCCCCCTCCGGCTTGCCCCACGGGGTCACGGGAGGACGCCCCCCGGAAGCCTTGCCTTCGCCACCGCCCAGCGGGTGGTCCACCGGGTTCATGGCCACGCCCCGTACCTTGGGGCGGCGTCCCTGCCAGCGGGTCGCGCCCGCCTTTCCGAGCGAACGCAGACTGTGGTCGGCGTTCCCGACCTGGCCCACCGTCGCCATGCAGCGCTTGTGGATCCGCCGCACCTCGGTGGAAGGGAGCCGCACGGTGACGTAGTCGCCCTCCTTCGCGACGACCTGAACGCCGGCCCCCGCCGAGCGCGCCATCTGCCCCCCTTTGCCCGGCTTCATCTCCACATTGTGGACCATGGTGCCGAGGGGAACGCGCTCGAGCGGCAGCGCGTTGCCGGGGCGGACATCCGCGTCGGGGCCCGACACTAGGGTGTCGCCGACTCCCGTTCCGCGCACGTAGAGGATGTAGCGCTTCTCGCCGTCCTCGTAGTGCACCAGGGAGATGAACGCCGACCGGTTGGGGTCGTACTCGACGGCCGCTATGCGACCCTTGATTCCGTGCTTGTCACGCCTGAAGTCGATGATGCGGTAGCGGCGCTTATTGCCCCCGCCCCGCCTGCGCACCGTGATCCTGCCGTGATGGTTGCGCCCCCCCGAACGGGTCAGGGGTTCGGTCAGGGACTTCTCCGGCCCTTTGCGGGTCACCGTATCCTTGGCCGTGATCGACCGGAAGCGGGTACCCGGCGTCACGGGCTTGAATTTCTTCAGCGCCATGAATCAACCCATCTCGTAGAATTCGATCTCGTCGCCCTCAGCGAGCTGAACGACCGCCTTCTTGAAGGACGGCCGGCGACCCAGTTCCCAGTTCTTGGCCATGCGGCCGAGCAGGGCGCGCTTGGCCTTGCCCGGATACCTCATGGTGCGCACGTCCTCGACCTTTACGTCCCACAGCGCTTCCACCGCGCGGGTGATGTCGTGCTTGTTGGCGCGCTTGTTGACGATGAAGGTGTAGAGGCTCGTCTCCATCTGGCCGGTGGTCTTCTCGGTGACGACCGGCGACACGATTACATCCCAGGCTTCGCGCATCAGGCTTCCTCCTCGTTCTCACCGGGGGCGGCGGTCGCGCCCGCCAGGGGTCGCCGGCGGGGACGGTCGTCCGGTTGCGTCACGTCGCCTATCGTGGCGAGTGCCGCCTCCTCGATGATCACCGTCCCGGCCCACACGACGTCGAAGGACGATTCCTGCCCGAACGGCAACACCCGCACCCCGGCGAGGTTGCGCCCCGAGAGGTAGAGTTCGCGGTTCACCCCGTGGGTCAGGAAGAGGATCTTGCCCTCGCCCGCGATCGCGGCCAGGAGCTGCGTGAGCTTGCGGGTCCGGGGCTTCTCGAAGTCGAACCCTTCGATGACCGCCACCCGGCCCTCGGCCGCGCGGCTGTTGAAGGCCGAGGTACGGGCCAGGGCGCGGATGCGCTTCGGCACGCGCCGGGTCCACGAGCGGGCCTGCGGAGGAAACGCGATTCCGCCACCCCGCCACTGCGCGGCCCGAATGGTGCCCTGCCGAGCCCTGCCGGTTCCCTTCTGCCGCCACGGTTTTCGGCTCCCGCCGGCGACGGCGCTCCGGTTCTTTCTCTGGACGGTGCCCTGGCGCTGGTTCGCCAGGTAGGCCGTGACCGCCTGGTGGAGCGCGCCCTCGTGGATCACTCCGTCGAAGAGGGCGGCCGGGAGGGTGACCTCCGTGCCGGCGGTGCCGTCCATTCTGATATAGCGGGCTTGGTACATGATTCTATTTCCGGATCAGTACGTAACTGTTCCTGCTGCCTGGAACCCCTCCCTGAACGAAGAGCAGGTTCCGCTCCGAATCGACCCGCACGACTTCCAGGTTGCGGATCGTCTCGCGTTTGCCGCCCATGCGTCCGGGCAGCTTCTTCCCCTTGATCACCCGGGAGGGGTCGGTGCCGGGCCCCATGGAACCCGGGGTGCGCGACATCGGGTGTCCGTGCGAAGCCGGACGGCCGGTAAACCCGTACCGCTTCACGACGCCCTGGAAACCGCGCCCCTTGGTGACGCCCGTGACGCGCACCCGCTGCCCGGCTTCGAACATCTCGACGGTCAGCTGCTGCCCCGGCTCGTAGGCGTCGCCGTCCGCGGCAGCGAACTCCCGCAGCAGGCGCGGCGCCGCCTCCAGGCCCGCCTTCGCGGCGTGGCCCAGCTCCGCCTTGCTCGTGCGTTTGTGCTTCCTTGCACCAAACCCGACCTGCACCGCCGCGTATCCGTCGGACTCATCGTTCTTCACCTGGACGACCGCACACGGACCGGCCTTGAGCACCGTGACCGGGACCGAGCGGCCCTCCTCGGTGAAGACGCGGGTCATCCCGACCTTCCTGCCAATCAATCCGGGCATCGTCAATCCACCTTGATCTCGACGTCCACGCCGGCGGGGAGGTCCAGCTTGGTGAGTGCGTCGATGGTCTGGGGGCGGCTCTCGACGATGTCGATCAGGCGCTTGTGCGTCCTGAGTTCGAACTGCTCCCGGCTCTTCTTGTCGATGTGGGGAGAGCGCAAGACCGTCCACCGCTGCCGTCGGGTCGGGAGAGGGATGGGACCGCGGATCGTGGCGCCCGTCTTCTGAGCGGTGCGCACGATGTCGGCCGCCGTCTGGTCCACGACCCAGTGGTCGAAGGCCTTCAGGCGGATCCTGATCCGGTTGGTCATTCCCTTGGAGGCCCCTCTCGCGGGGCTCGGCGCGCTTGCCGGTCTTGCCATGATTCTTCCTACTCGATGATGGAGGTAACGACGCCGGCGCCCACCGTGCGCCCGCCTTCACGGATCGCGAAGCGGAGTTCCTCGTCCATCGCGATCGGCGTGATCAGCTCCACCTCCATCTGTACGTTGTCCCCCGG
>JAPOOQ010000178.1 GCA_026713345.1 Gemmatimonadota bacterium
CTG
Organism: Gemmatimonadota bacterium; assembly: GCA_026713345.1. Classification (GTDB taxonomy): domain Bacteria; phylum Gemmatimonadota; class Gemmatimonadetes; order Longimicrobiales; family Gaopeijiaceae; genus Bin94. Next base: position 4 of record JAPOOQ010000178.1, read on the forward strand.
CTCCTGGTCCTGGCGGGCCGGGACGATGTGTTGCCGATGCCGCGGGGGGAGACCGCCGTCTGGTCGCTGCCGCAGCAGCCTGCCACCCGGCCCACGGCCTCCGTCCCCTCGCCCGAAACCGAAGTCGTGCAGCGCGTGTGCGCCCGTTGCCACAACCCTCGCCGGCTGCTGGGCAACCTCTCGCTGGAGGACTTTGTGGTCGAGGAGGCGGACCGGAACGCGGACGTCGCCGAAAAGATGGTGCGGAAGCTGCGCGCCGGGATGATGCCGCCACCGGCTGCGCCAAGGCCTTCCGCGGACACGCTGCTCGCGCTGGTCGAGCGGCTCGAGAGCGTGCTGGACGCGGCCGCCGCGGAGAACCCCGATCCGGGAGTGCGGACCTTCCAGCGGCTCAACCGTGCGGAATACGAGCGTGCAATTCAGGACCTCCTGGGACTCGAGGTCGATGCCGGAGAGTGGCTCCCGCTCGACCAGATGAGCGCGAACTTCGACAACATCGCCGACGTTCAGACGCTGTCGCCCACACTCATCGAGGCCTACCTCAATGCCGCCGCCGAGATCAGCCGCTGGGCGGTGGGCGACCGGACGGCGCCTTCGGTGGACCGCCGCTACAAGAACTCGGAGTACACCTCGCAGCATCCCTGGGACCACGTCGAGGGTGCACCCTACGGGACGCGAGGAGGTGTCGTCGTCGAGCACGTCTTCCCCGCGGACGGCGAGTACGTGTTCGAACTCGGTTTTTCCTCCGGGGCCAATTCGCGCTTTGAGGATCTCGACATCTCGGTGGACGGGGAGCGGGTGGCGCTCCTTCATCACGCGCGCACCGGAGCGGGGGCCGACGGGCGGGGAGCGGCGCCCATCAGCACGGGCCCGGTCTTCATCCGCGCCGGCCAGAAGCGCGTGTCGGCCGCCTTCGTGCGGGGCTTCGACGGACCCTACGAGGACCTGATCCGTCCTCACGACTGGTCGCTGGCCGGAGGCGGATCGGGGGGCTCCGGCATCACCACCCTGCCGCATGTGCGGGAGCTGGTGGTCTCGGGACCGACCAACGTCACCGGCGTGTCCGACAATCCGGCCCGGCGCAGGATCTTCCTGTGCAGGCCGACGTCGGCGGACGAGGAGGCGCCGTGTGCGCGCCGGATCATCGAGGGCCTGGCTACCCGCGCCTATCGCCGCCCCGCGTCCGACGCCGATGTCGACGGGCTGATGGGGTTCTACGAAGACGGGGCCGCGGTGGAAGGGTTCGAGGGCGGCGTGCGAATGGCCCTGGAGGCGCTGCTGGCCAGCCCGCGTTTCGTCTTCCGCCCCGAGCATGAGCCGGCAGGGATCGAGCCCGGCGAGGTCTATCCGGTCGCGAGCGTCGACCTGGCCTCGCGGCTCTCCTTCTTCCTTTGGGGGGCTCCGCCCGACGAAGCGCTGCTGGCGGCTGCCGCGGACGACGGGCTGCTCGACGAGGAAGAGCTCACCCGGCAGGCCCGCCGCATGCTCGCAGACCCAAGGGCACGGGCCCTGGGCAGCCGCTTCGCGGCCCAGTGGCTGCGCCTGCAGGACCTCTACAAGGTGCATCCGGATCCGAATTTCTACCCGAATTTCGACGACAATCTGGCCGACGCGATGCGCTACGAGACGGAACTCTTCTTCAACAGCCTCGTCCGGGAGGACAGAGGCGTTCTCGATCTCTTCCGCGCCGACTACACCTACGCCAACGAGCGTCTGGCCGCCCACTACGGGTTCCCGGCCGCGCCCGGCAACCACTTCCGCAGGGTCGCATACCCCGACGACCGCCGCGCCGGACTGCTGGGTCACGGGAGCATCCTGGTGCTCACCTCGCTGGCCAACCGCACGTCCCCCGTGCTGCGCGGCAAGTGGGTCATGGAGGTGCTGCTGGGCCCCCCCCCCCCCCCCCCGCCCCCCGGCATCCCGGACCTCGAGGAAACCGAGGTCGCGCAGGAGGGCCGCATGCTCACAACCCGCGAGCGCCTCGAAATCCACAGCGAGCAGCCGGTCTGCAATTCCTGCCACCGCTTCATGGACCCGATCGGCCTCGCGCTGGACAACTTCGACGTCACGGGCAAGTGGCGCTCGCTGGAGAACGGCGTCCCCCTCGACACCCGTGGCGACTTCTACGACGGCACCCCGGTGGCCACGCCGTCCGAGCTGTCCGACGCGCTCCTCAGGCGTCCGCTGCCGCTCGTGCGGAACTTCACCGAAAACCTCATGGCGTACGCGCTCGGGCGAAGGGTCGAGTACCACGACCAACCCGCGATCAGGGAGATCGTGCGGCGGGCGGAGCGCGACGGCTACCGCGTCTCCTCGCTCGTCCTCGGCGTGGTGGGGAGCGATGCATTCAGAATGAGACGGGCCGCCGCGCCCGCCGCCGTGGAGGAGAGCGGCGCGGCGCGGCCGGGCGAACGGAACGGGCGCCGCTGAGCGGGCCCCAGGGAGATCGGAACATCATGCAATTCATCACCGGCAAGTACATCCCGCGGCGCACCTTCCTCAGGGGCCTGGGCGCCACCGCGGCACTTCCCCTGCTCGACGCCATGGTTCCGGCCGGGCGTCCGGGCGCGACCGCCAGGTCCCTCGCCCAGCCGACCCGCCTGGTGTGCATCGAAGAGGTGCACGGCCTGGCCGGATGCAACGAGTGGGGCGCGACCCGCCACCTCTTCGCGCCTGCCAGGACGGGGAAGGACTTCGAGATCCTCCCGGAGAGCGCGCTGACTTCGCTCGCCCCGTACCAGGAGCATCTCACGATCGTCAGCAACTCCGACTGTCGCATGGCGGAGGCCTTCACCACTCCCGAGATCGGCGGGGATCACTTCCGCTCGAGCGCGGTCTTCCTGACGCAGGCACACCCCAAGCAGACCCAGGGGTCGGACATCTTTGTGGGCACGTCGCTGGACCAGATGTACGCGCAGCGCTTCGGCCAGGACACGCCGCTGCCCTCCATGCAGTTCTGCATCGAGAACCTCGATCAGGCCGGCGGCTGCACCTACAACTACTCCTGCGCCTACACCGACACGATCAGCTGGGCCTCGCCCAACGAGCCGCTCCCCATGATCCGCGACCCCCGGGTTGCCTTCGACATGCTCTTCGGCGCCGGGGGGACGCCCGAGGAACGGGCGGCGCGGCTGGCGTCGCGCAGGAGCATCCTCGACTGGATGGCGGGCGAGATCGCCGCGCTCAGGACCGAGCTCGGGGCGGCCGACCGGAACCGCATGGACCGCTACCTCAACAATGTCCGCGAGATCGAGCGTCGGATCGCGGCGGTGGAGGCGCGCAACTCGGGCGGCGACGAGCGGGAAATGCCCGAGGCGCCGGCCGGAGTGCCCGACTCCTTCTCGGAGCACATGAGGATCATGTTCGACCTTCAGGTGCTGGCGCTACAGACCGGCATGACCCGGGTCATCTCCTTCAAGACCGGCCGCGACGCGGACAACCGCGTCTTCCCCGAGAGCGGCTCGAGCCGGCCCTTCCACCCCGCGTCCCACCACGGCGGCAGGGAGTCGTCCATCCTCGAGTTCAACAAGATCTGCCAGTACCGGGTCGGCCAGCTTCCCTACTTCCTGGACAAGCTGAAGAACACCATGGACGGCGAATCGAGCCTCCTCGACCAGACCATGGTCATGTGGGGGTCGCCGATGGCCGATGCGAACCTGCACAACCACCGCCGCTGCCCGCTCGTCCTGCTTGGCGGCGCCAACGGACTCCTCGAGGGCAACCTGCACCTCAAGACGCCCGACGGCACGCCCATGGCGAACGCGATGCTCGCCGCCCTCAACGGCCTCGGCATGGAGATGGACAGCTTCGGCGACAGCACGGGAGAGTTCTCCATCACGGCGACCTCCCCGGCCTCGACGGAGGGATAGCGGCCCCGTGAAGACCACAACCGCCATCCTCGCGGCGGCGCTCCCGGGCGCATTGCTGGCCCCCGCCCCCGCCCCCGCCCCCGCCCCCGGCGCGGCCCCCCCCCCCCCCCCCTTCCCCGCGC
>JAPOOQ010000179.1 GCA_026713345.1 Gemmatimonadota bacterium
CTGGCCGTCCTGGCCCGCCGTCAGCAGGTACTTGTTCACAGCGGTGACCGAGGTTTCCTCGAGGCCGGCGGCGAAGGCCACTTGCGCATGCCTAAAATGGAAGTCGGCTGGCAGCGCGAGCCTGTGCTCGCGTTGAAGGGCGAGGATCCCGTTGATCACGTCGTGAGCCCCCCGAGGGTCGTCCTCGGCAAGCAATCGCTCCACCCGTACGAGCTGTCGGTCAACGAGAATCTCCGGCGGGAGTTGGTTACTCCGTGATGCCTGAGTCGCAGTCGCAGTCTGGCCCGGAGTGATCCCAGCCTCGGACGGCAGATCGGCGTCGGGCGGGCTAATGGCTTCAACGGCCGCGGACTCCTGGACGGTCCCACCGGTGGCAACGCCGGTTAGCGCCGCTGTGGGCGTGGTAGCTGTCCGGAGGGCGTCGGCCTGGGCACGGTCGAGATATCCCGTTTCAGCGTGGTCACGCGACGCCTGCCAAGCCCGGATGGCCGCCCGCGTGGTTGGACCGAACAAGCCGTCGGCGGGCCCCGGGTCGAAGCCCGCGTTGCGTAGTCCGTGCTGAATCAGCCTCCGCGTGGGTCGATCGAGGCGGAGCGCCATCTCGACTGCGGACGCATCCTGCGCCGCGAAGGCCGGGGTCCTGGTGAAAGCCGACGCAACAGGCCGGACTGGGGACCGCGCGGGGCCGGCGGGACCGCGGGCCGGGAGCGCTGCCCCGACGAGCGCCAAAGCAAGTATGGTGACGAGTTTCTGTTCTGGCATCGTGCTTTCCCTTTCCGTAAACGTCGACGGCCGTGCGGGTCAGAGAAGCTGGTAGCGGAGCCCAACATAGGACCAATACCCGGGACTACAAGGCTGATCATAGTCTCCACGCGTGAATAGTACGGGGATTATTGCGATAAGTGCCCAAGCGGTTCAGTCTGCCAGTTCAATAGCGTCCGGTTCGAGCGGACAGCAGTAGAATGAGACTCCATTCATCGCGGAGTCGTCACCGTCCCCTTGATTCGCCTCGACGCGCTGCCGAAGCCCACAGACATAGGCACCTGGCGGACAGAACCGCGGTGGCGACCAGCTGCCCCAAGGTCCATCGTTGTTTAGATGCAGTGCCGGGCCAGGGTGACGTTCAGTAGCCGTGAACGTTTCGAACGCTTTGGAGTTCAGAACGGCTTCGGCTGCCCACTCGCGAACTGCCGGAACTGCCATTCCGGTCAACAAGACGAGGAATCCTCCGATCGCGATGGCCCGTGCAGCGATGGAAGACCAGAGGTCAAGCTGTGTCCAGTTCATCGGTTTTCTCCATCCTGGATTCGTGGTCGGTTATCGTGCTCTTCAATGAACGGTGGGGCGCCGTGGATGCCGGCCGAGCATGGCTTGGACCAAGTCGTGCGAAGTTGCGTCTGGAATGCTCACATCCACCGCGAGTTCGGCCCGGGGCGGCTGGGTAGCGCGGGTCGTCGTTCGCGTAGAGCGCGCATCCGGGCCAGTAGTGCTCCCAAACAGTTGGGGACGAGGAAGCGGGTCGAGGCGGACCAACTTCCGAATCGCGGCGGGCATCCGCGGGCCGAACAGGCCGTCCGGTGTACCGGGGTCGAATCCCTCGTTGCGGAGTCCCTGCTGAATCAGCCGTCGGGTGGACCGGTCGAGGGCGAGCGACGCCTCGGCGGAGGCGGGGTCCTGGGGGACAGCCACCTTCGAGAGGTCCGCGACTGCAACGCCCGGCGTTGCGGCCATGCTGTGGACCCCGAGCAGGCACACGGCGAGCGCTAGCAGCAGCGTGACGGTGCGCTTGACGGATGGCATTGCTGGTTTCCTGCGCCTCTCCGCAACCGGGGGAAGACCGCCTCGGCCTCGGCCTCGCGATCGGGTCGCCAGACGTCCTCGACGTGGAGGACGGCCA
>JAPOOQ010000180.1 GCA_026713345.1 Gemmatimonadota bacterium
GGGACTCTCCTTCCGCAGTCGCGCCGAAATAGTCAACTGCACATGACATAATGGAAAGTGTAGATGACATACGAGACCCCATACGGCGTGGGGGCGAGATTCCGCAGACGCTGTTTGCGGAATCACTTCAGCGGATCGATTGCGAGCAGAGGACGAGGCCCTTGACGCCCTCTCGGACGCCCCCTAATCCTCATTGCCCAGATCCACCCCCAGCCCCCCCACCCCCCCACCCCCCATGCCCCTCCGCAAATCCCACCTCTACTCCTCGCTCTGGAAGAGCTGCGACGAGCTGCGCGGCGGAATGGACGCGTCCCAGTACAAGGACTACGTGCTCACGCTGCTCTTCATGAAGTACGTCTCGGACAAGTACGCGGGCGACGACGAGTTCGCCGACATCACGGTGCCACCCGGCGGCAGCTTCGCCGACATGGTCGCGCTCAAGGGGACCAAGGAGATCGGCGACCGGATCAACAAGGTCATCGGACGGCTCGCCGACGCCAACGACCACCTGCTCAAGGGCGTGATCGACCTCCCGGACTTCAACGACGAGACGAAGCTCGGCAAGGGGAAGGAGATGCAGGACCGTCTCACGAAGCTGGTCGGGATCTTCGAGGGGCTCGATTTCCGCGCCAACCGCGCCCATGGGGACGACCTGCTGGGCGACGCGTACGAGTACCTCATGCGGCACTTCGCGACCCAGTCGGGGAAGAGCAAGGGGCAGTTCTACACCCCGGCGGAAGTATCGCGCATCATGGCCCAGGTGATCGGGATCGGCCCGGACACTAGGAAGGATCACACGGTGTACGATCCGACCTGCGGTTCCGGGTCACTCCTCATCAAGGCTGCCGACGCGGCGCCGAACGGGCTGTCCATCTACGGGCAGGAGAAAGATGTCGCGACGTGGACGATGGCGCGCATGAACGTGATTCTCCACGGTCGAGAAGCAGCTGTGATCGAGCGCGACAACACGCTCACCGCGCCTCAGTTCAAGGAGGGAGGGCGCCTCAAGCGCTTCGACTTCGCCGTCGCCAACCCCCCGTTCTCCGACAAAGCCTGGACGAACGGCCTCAACCCGGCCCACGACGAATACCGCCGCTTCGACCACGGCGAGCCTCCGGCCAAGAACGGAGACTACGCCTACCTGCTGCACCTCGTCGCGTCGCTCAGGAGTACCGGCAAGGGCGCGATCGTCATGCCGCACGGCGTGCTCTTCCGCGGCAACTGCGAGGCGGCCATCCGGCGCAATCTCGTCAAGCGCGGCTGGATCAAGGGGGTCATCGGGCTCCCGGCCAACCTCTTCTACGGCACCGGTATCCCGGCGTGCATCGTGGTGATCGACAAGGAGAACGCGCTCGGCCGCCAAGGCATCTTCATGATCGACGCCAGCAAGGAATTCCAGAAGGACGGCGCCAAGAACCGGCTGCGGGAACGCGACATCCACCGGATCGTGGACGTGTTCAACGAGCGGAGGGAGATCCCCGGATACGCGCGCATGGTGCCACTTGCCGAGATCGCCGACGAGACCAACGACTACAACCTCAACATTCCGCGATACATCGACTCCAGCGACGACGAGGACCTGCACGACCTGAGCGCCCACCTGCGGGGCGGCATCCCGAACCGGGACATCGACGGGCTCGCCGATTACTGGGGAGTGTTCCCGGGGATCCGGTCGCGGCTGTTCTCGCCGAACGGGCGGGAGGGATACAGCGACGCGCGGGTTGCGGCGGACGAGGTGCGCACGGTGATTCTCGAACACGAGGAATTCGAGGCGTACGCGGGCCGGATCCGGCGGGTGTTGGATGCCTGGCGGCGGGAGCATGCCCCCCGCCTTCGCGAGCTCGCAGTGGGCGACTTGCCCAAGGCGCTGATTCGGGAATTGTCGGAGGATCTGCTCCGCCGCTTCGCCGGTCTTCCGCTGCTCGACCGCTACTCCGTCTACCAGTGCCTGATGGACTATTGGGACGAGGTGATGCAGGACGATGTGTACCTGGTGGTGACGGAGGGGTGGGCGGAGGCGGCCCGGCCCCGGGTGCTGGTGCCGGTTCGCGGGAAGGCGGCCGCCGAGACGCCCGACCTCACCGTGAAGCGCAAGAAGTACCGGATGGACCTGCTTCCGCCCGGCCTGGTGGTCGGCCGGTACTTCGCCGCGGAACGCGCGGAGATTGACCGCCTGCGCACCGGCGAGGAGGAGATCGCGCGGGAACGGGAGGAGTTCATCGAGGAGTATTCCGGCGAGGACGGGCTGCTTGACGGCGCGACATCGAATACGGGGAAAGTGACGCAGGCCGCGGTGAACGCGCGCCTGAAGGAGGTGCGCGGCGATCCCGGCGCGAGCGAGGAACGCGACGCGTTGGACGTCTGCCTCGAGCTGATGAAAGCCCACGCCGCCGCGAAGAGAGCGACGAGGGCGGCGCAGGCGAAACTGGACGCGAAAGTCCTCGCTCGGTACGCGACGCTGACCGCCGCGGAGGTCGCCGAGATCGTGGTCGGCGACAAGTGGATGGCGAGCGTCCAGGGCGCGATCGGCAATGAGGTCGAACGCCTGGCGAGCGGACTGGTGGATCGGGTCAGGGTGCTGGAGGAGCGGTATGCGGACGCGTTGCCGGAGCTGGAGCGCCGGGTGGAGGACTACGGGGCGAAGGTGGAGAGTCACCTGCGGCGGATGGGGCTGCCGGCGTGAGCGAGGCATTCGATTTCGAGCGGCTCGTCGAGCTGTGTCGGCGGACGCATGAGGAGACTCGGCGCTCCGGAGCCCGCGCCGTCGACCGCTCGCTGGTCGTCCGGAACTGGCTGTTCGGATGGTACATCGTGGAGTTCGAGCAGAGCGGCGCGGATCGGGCGGAGTATGGCAGGCAGACCTTGAAGAAGCTGTCGAAGGCCCTGAAGGCGAGGATCGGACGAGGCTTTTCCGTCGATACCCTGGAGAGGATGCGGCGGTTCTACATTGCCCACGGGGACGTGCTCTCTGATGTCCGGCCATCGGACATTTCCGCGACACCGTTGCGGATTTCCGGCAATCAGCCGATTTCCTCAACACCGTTGCGGATTTCACCAGATCCTTGGACCCCTACGGCGGCCACCTTGGCGGAAGTTGCCGAGCGGCTTCCACTCGGCTGGTCTCATTACCTGACCCTCATGTCCGTATCCGACCCCGAAGCCCGCCGTTTCTACGAGATCGAGGCCGCGGACAACGACTGGAGCGTCCGCGAACTCAAGCGCCAACTGGACAGCTCCCTGTACCAGCGGCTCGCGCTCAGCCGCGACAAGCACGAGGTCCGCCGCCTCGCCCGCGAGGGACAGGTGGTCGAAAAGGCGTCGGACCTGATCAAGGACCCGGTGGTGCTGGAATTCCTCGGCCTGGAGGAGACACCGGCCTACTCCGAGAGCGATCTGGAGACCGCGATTATCGACCGGCTCCAGCAGTTCCTGCTCGAACTCGGCAAGGGATTCCTGTTCGAGGCGCGCCAAAAGCGCTTCAGCTTCGACGATAGTCACTTCTTCGTGGATCTGGTCTTCTACAACCGGCTGCTCCGCTGCTACGTGCTGATCGACCTGAAGGCCGGGAAGCTGACTCACCAGGACCTCGGCCAGATGCAGATGTACGTGAACTACTTCGACCGATACGTGAGGATTGGCGACGAGCTTCCGACCATCGGAATACTGCTCTGCGATGCGAAGAACGACGCCGTGGTCGAGTTGACGCTGCCCGAAGACGCCAACATCTACGCGTCGAAGTACCAGCTGTACCTGCCGTCGAGGGAGGAGCTCGCGGATCAGGTGGCGAGGGTGAGGCGGGAGATTGGGGGGAGGGGAGGTAAGGAAAATGGGTGAGGTGCGCGTGACGGTACCAGCGCGGTTCGATGGGGAGTGGAAGCTACGGCGGTTAGGGGACTTGGCACGAATCGCGACGGGAGCACGAAACAACCAGGACAAGCGCCATGATGGTCGGTATCCGTTCTTCGTGCGCTCGTCGTTCGTTGAACGAATCGACAGTTTCGCCTACGACTGCGAGGCGATACTGATTCCAGGCGAAGGACGAATCGGAGACATCTTCCACTATGTCCATGGCCGCTTTGACGTCCATCAGCGGGTGTACGCCATAACGGACTTTGGGTCATCCGTCTTCGCTCGCTTCCTCTGCTACTACATGGCGGAGCATTTCGGTGCTCATGCCCTGAAGAACACGGTGAAGGCTACCGTCGATTCACTTCGTAAGCCTACGTTCTTGGCATTCCAAGTCCCCGTCCCCCCCCTCCCCGAACAGCGCGCCATCGCCGCCGTCTTGTCCGACGTGGACGAGCTGATCGGATCGCTGGAAGCGCTGATCGCCAAAAAGCAGGCCATCAAGCAGGCCGCAATGCAGGAACTGCTGACCGGGAGGACGCGGCTGCCGGGGTTCGGGGGGGAGTGGGAGATGAGGCGGTTAGGGGACTTCGCACGAATCGCGACGGGGACGCGAAACAACCAAGACAAGCGCCATGACGGTCGGTATCCGTTCTTTGTGCGCTCGTCGTCCGTTGAACGAATCGACAGTTTCGCCTACGACTGCGAGGCGATACTGATTCCAGGCGAAGGACGAATCGGAGAGATATTCCACTATGTGCATGGCCGCTTCGATGTACATCAGCGCGTGTACGCCATAACGGGCTTTGCGTCCTCCGTGTGCGCTCGCTTCCTCTGGTACTACATGGCGGAGCATTTCGGTGCTCATGCCCTGAAGAACACCGTAAAGGCTACCGTCGATTCACTTCGTCAGCCTACTTTTTTGGCATTCAAGCTTCCCCTCCCTCCCCTCCCCGAACAACAAGCCATCGCCACCACCCTCTCCGACATGGACTCCGAGATCGCCGCACTGGACCACCGCCTCGACAAGACCCGCGCGATCAAGCAGGGTATGATGCAGCAGCTCCTCACCGGTTCCATCCGCCTGCCCATCCCCGACGACGACACGGAGGACGACGACGCCCATGACGCCTGACCCTTCCAACGTCGAGCGGAGATCCTCCTGGCGGGACGAGCACCTGGACTGCATCTGCGGACTCGCGAACGGTCGAGGCGGCGTCCTCGAGATCGGGCGGGAGGTCCGCCGCGAGGCCATCGGGGTGACCGACCTTCTCCGTCTGGCGGATGAGATACCCAACAGAGTGCAGTCGGTCCTCAGCATCGTGGTCAATGTGCATGTGAGGAGCGATCGCGGGCGCGATTACCTGCGGATCGTCGTCCCTTCCCATCCGGAGAGGGTCGGCCATACGCGGGCCCCGGACTCGGATGCTGTCGAGGCCGATGACGAGCGGACAGGACCACGCGGGCCAGCCAGAAAACCACCAGAAAGCCCGGATCAGCCAGAAAACCGCCAGGAAGTTGGGGACCGCATCCTCGCCTTCCTGCGGGAGAACCCGTCTGCCAGCCGCCGCGAGATGGCCGGGGCACTTGCAGGTGTCAGCGAGGGGAGCGTTCGGTATCGGCTCGATAAACTCAAGAAGGTTGGGAGATTACTTCGCGTCGGGCCGGACAGGGGGGGACGCTGGGAAGTGATCGAAAATCCCGATTTGGAGGCCATCGAACACGACGATGGCGGTGCCGTCGAGCACCGAGACCGAGGGAACGCGCGGTCCGCAATCAGCCAGAAAACAACCAGAAAACCGCCAGAAGACCACCAGAACACCGCCAGGAACGACCATCCGTCACCGGAATCCGCGTTGCTTTCCGACCGCATTCTCTTACTCCTCCGGCGGAATCCGTCCGCGAGCCGCCGCGAAATCGCCTCTACGCTCGGCGCCACGCGATCCACCGTCCGATACCGGCTGGACAGGCTGCGCGAGGCCGGGAAGATCGAGCGGGTCGGTCCCGACAAGGGCGGCCATTGGAAGGTGCTGGGTGAATCCGCTAACGAGCCCGACCAATGACGCCCAGAAAACCGCCAGAAATGGGCCATCGCCGGACAACCGCCAGAAGACGACCGAAGGGCCAGCGATTGCCCCAAAGACTTCCCCAGACACTGGCCCAAAGACTGGCCCGAAAACTGGTCCAAAGACTGGCCCAAAGACCACCCGAAGTACCGAACCAATACCTGCGGCGGAGCGGATCCTCGCCATGCTGAAAACGGAGCCCGGGATCACTCAGCCCATGATCGCGGAGCGTCTCGGCCTGACCGTCAAGGGAGTGAAGTACCACTTCCGCAAACTGCGCGAGGACGGCGCAATCCGGCGCGTCGGTTCATCCAGAGCCGGGCACTGGGAGGTACTGTGAGCGCCGTCGGCGAGCTGGAGACCCGCACCCAGCGCCGGGTCGTTCGCCATTTTCGGGATAGTCTCGGCTACGAATACCTCGGCAACTGGCACGAACGCGACGACAACCGAAACATCGAGACCGAGTTCCTCACGAGATTCCTGAAGCGCCAGGGCCACTCCCCCACCCTCATCACCAAGGCGCTCGACAAGCTCGACAAGGCCGCCGCCCTCGGCGGGAGCAAGACCCTCTACGACGGCAACCGCGAGGTCTACGGCCTGCTCCGCTACGGCGTCAAGATCCGGCCCGGGCTCGGCGAGCACACCGTCACCGTCCACCTGATCGACTGGGCGAACCCCGCTGCCAACGACTTCGCCATCGCCGAAGAAGTCACGGTCGAAGGGCCCAATACGAAGCGGCCCGACATCGTGCTCTACGTCAACGGAATCGCGATCGGCGTGCTCGAACTCAAGCGGTCGACCGTCTCCGTGGCCGAGGGCATCCGGCAGAACCTGGACAACCAGAAGAAGGACTTCATCCAGCCGTTCTTCACCACGGTGCAGCTCGTGATGGCGGGCAACGAGACCAAAGGGGTGCGCTACGGCGTGATCGAGACAAGGGAGAAGTACTGGCTACGCTGGAAGGAAGCCGGCGCCCCCGAGACGGACGCCCCACTGCTCCCCGATCTCGAGCACCTCTGCGCTCCCGCCCGGCTGCTCGAACTCCTCCACGACTTCGTGGTCTTCGACGCCGGCGTCAAGAAGATCTGCCGCCACAACCAGTACTTCGGCGTGAAGGCGGCACAGGACTTCGTCCGGCGGCGCGACGGCGGGATCATCTGGCACACCCAGGGCAGCGGGAAGAGCCTCACGATGGTGTGGCTGGCCAAGTGGATCCGTGAGCTCAAGGGCGTGGACGGCCGCGTGCTGATCGTCACCGACCGCACCGAGCTCGACGAGCAGATCGAGATGGTCTTCGACGGCGTGGACGAGGACATCCACCGGACGACGAGCGGGGCGGACCTGGTCCAGGTCCTGCAAGGCTCCGACAAGTCGTTGATCTGTTCGCTCATCCAGAAGTTCGGCAGGTCTCACGAAGGCGACATCGACCAGTACGTCAGCGATCTCCGAAAACACCTGCCACCCGGTTTTCGGCCGAGCGGCGAGATCTTCGTCTTCGTGGACGAGTGCCACCGCACGCAGTCCGGCAAGCTCCACCGGGCCATGAAGGCCATCCTCCCCGGCGCCACACTCATCGGCTTCACCGGAACCCCTCTTCTCAAGGCCGACAAGCAGCGCAGCATCGAGATCTTCGGCCCGTACATCCACACCTACAAGTACGACGAGGCGGTGGACGACAAGGTCGTTCTGGACCTGAGGTACGAGGCGCGCGACATCGACCAGGACATCACCTCCGAAGCGAAGATCGACCAGTGGTTCGACTCAAAGACGAAGGGACTCAGCGATCTGGGGCGAGCGCAGCTGAGGAAGCGGTGGGGAACCATTCGGAAGGTCACGAGTTCGGAACCCCGGATTCGGAAGATCGTGGCGGACATTCTGATGGACATGGAGATCAAGGACCGCCTGAAGAGCGGCCGCGGCAACGCCATGCTCGTGTCCGACAGCATCTACGCGGCCTGCCGCTTCTTCCAGGCGTTCAGTGAGACCGAACTGAAGGGCCGGTGCGCGATTGTCACCTCCTACGCTCCGGGTCCTGACGACATCAAGGGCGAGGAGACGGGCGAGGGACTGACCGAGAAGCTGCTCAAGCACGGCGTCTACCGGAAGATGCTCGCCGACCACTTCGACGAGCCCGAGGACTCGGCCATGCGCAAGGCGGACCAGTTCGAGAAGGACGTCAAGCGGCGCTTCGTGAACGAGCCCGGACAGATGAAGCTCCTGATCGTCGTTGACAAGCTCCTGACCGGCTTCGACGCCCCGCCCGCGACCTATCTCTACATCGACAAGAATATGCAGGACCACGGTCTCTTTCAGGCGATCTGCCGCGTCAACCGGCTGGACGGCGACGATAAGGAATACGGCTACATCATCGACTACAAGGACCTGTTCCGCTCGCTGGAGGGCGCGATCGGGGACTACACGGGCGAGGCGTTCGAGGGCTATGACCGCGCGGACGTGGAGGGCCTGCTGAAGGACCGCCTCGAGCAGGGACGGAAGCGTCTGGAAGAGAAGCGGGAAGCGGTCAAGGCGCTGTGCGAACCCGTCGAGCCGCCGTACGACACAGCAGCCTACCTGCGCTACTTCTGCCATGGCGCCGGGGACGGCACCGCCGGGCAGCGTCGCGAGAGCGAACGGAGGCGGCTCACGCTGTACACGATGGTGGCGGCGTACCTGCGCGCCTACGCCAACCTGGCCAACGAGATGATCGAGGCCGGCTACACGGAGTCCGAACGGGTCGCCATCAAGGACGAAGTCAGCCACTACGAGAACGTCCGCCTGGAAGTCAAGATGGCGAGCGGAGACTACGTCGATCTCAAGAAGTACGAGCCCGCCATGCGGCACTTGCTCGACACCTACATCCGCGCCAAGGATAGCCAGGTCGTGTCCGCGTTCAACGACATGACGCTCGTCGACCTCCTCGTGCGGGACGGGGTGGGGGCCATCGACGAGTTGCCCAAGGGGATTCGGAGCAGCCGGGGCGCCGTCGCCGAGACCATCGAGAACAACGTCCGCCGCCTGATCGTTGACAAGATGGCCGTCAACCCGAAGTACTACGAGAACATGTCGGCGGTGCTCGACGCGCTGATCCGGCAGCGCAAAGAGGATGCGATCGAGTACGAGGCGTACTTGAGGAAGGTGATCGAGCTGGCCGAGACGGTGAAGCGAGGGGAGGGTGGGGGGGCGTATCCGGCGGCGATCAGGACCCCGGCGCTACGGGCGATCTATGACAACCTGCCGGAGGAGGTGCTGGGGAGGGCGGTGGCGGAGGGGACTGCGACCGCGGATCCGGACGACGAGGCCGACCCGCGCGAGGTGGTGGCGCTGGAGGTCGATCGCGCGGTCCGCCGGGCCAGGATGGACGACTGGCGCGGCAACCCGATCAAGGAGAGGCGTGTCGCCAGGGCCATCCGGGACGCTCTCGGGCCCTACAAGGCCATTACGCTCACGATCCTGGAAATCGTGAAGGCGCAACGTGAGTACTGACGCCACCCGCATCGAGATCCGCGGCATCCCGGTCGAGATCGTCCGCAAGGACATCAAGCACCTTCATCTGGGAGTGTATCCGCCGGAGGGGCGGGTTCGGGTCGCGGCGCCGCTGCGCCTGGACGACGACGCGGTGCGGATGGCCGTGATCTCGCGGTTGGCCTGGATTCGCCGGAAGCAGGCGGAGTTCGAAAAGCAGGACCGGCAGTCGCGGCGGGAATTCGTGACGGGGGAGAGCCACTACTTCGAGGGGCGGCGGTATCGGCTGGATGTGGTGGCGCCGGGTGGTCCCACGGGGATTCGACTACGGGGGAACAGCTGGATCGAGATGCGGGTGCGTCCCGAGACCGGGCGTGATGCGCGCGAGGCGATGCTGTACCGATGGTATCGTGACCGGCTGCGGGAGCGCATCCCCGAGATGGTGGCCAAGTGGGAGCCGAGGATCGGGGTCACGGTGGCCGAATGGCGGATCCGGCGGATGAAGACGAGGGGGGGGACGTGTAACCCGGAGGCGGGGCGGATCTGGCTGAACTCGGAACTGGCGAAGAAGCCGGTGTCGTGCCTGGAATACGTGGTGGTCCACGAGATGGTCCACCTGATCGAGCGGGGGCACAACGAGCGGTTTCGTGGGATCCTGGACCGGGTGATGCCCGGGTGGGGGGCGCGGGTGGAGGAGCTCAATCGGGGGTGGTTGGGGGAGGACCCGTAGAGGCCGCCCGCATGCCTTCGGCCTACCCCTGCCCCTCGGCAAATCCAGTCTCTTGCATCCCTCGCATGCCGTCGCAACTTGCAACAACGAAGAAGAACGACTACTCTGAGCAGACTACCCGAACGTCACTGAACGGGGTCACGCCCACTCGACGCTTACACACTTTTTGCCCCAACCTCCATGGATATAATGCAATTGATACTCGATTACCTTGCGGTAATGCTGTCTGCCCCTCCACTGCTGTCAATTGTGGTCATCCTGATCGTGTCCAAGTTCTCCGACGACATACGTGGGCTTCTATCGCGTGTGGCGACCATTCGGCTCCCCGGAGGCACGGAGGTCGACACACAACGGATGCGTGGCATTGGCGAGGACAAGACTACGACTCCACCCAATACCGACGACACTCCGGTCAATATCCCAACCGAGCTTCCACCTCCTCAGCGACACGAGGTCGAGAGCCTCGTCCGATCACACATCGCAGAGGCACGCCTGTGGGAGTATCGATTCCTAAACTACTTCTTGGTGCGCAGAACACAGTCGATTCTGGATTGGCTTCTAGATCTGCCAGAGCCGATAACCGTTACGCACTACGAGTCACTCTTCCAACCCATTATTCCAGCCCACGAACGAAGTGCAATAGTTGCTGCATTGGAAACGCATCGCCTAATACAAATTGACAGGGTGACGTCGACGATCTCCGTGACACCCAAAGGTAGGGAGTACCACGAATGGCGCGGGCCTCTCCCATTCGCCAAGCACGGCTCGCCACCGACGCCTTACGTCGACCTTATGGACACGGCCGACAGATAGAGCACGTAGCAGGTGTCCGACTTCTCCAGCAAGTCGTGTCGCAGCCCATATCCCACTCGACACACGCTGTCGATCCCATGGGTATCATGTACCTGATACGGGAACGACTCCGGGACCGTTCCTTTGCACGTCCTACTCCGGTTCCTCACCCGCCATGCCGCTACCAAGAAGTGATCCCAAGCAACTCTGCCAGTCTTGTCTTCATCCTTTCCCGCCGCGCCTCGTACCACTCTATGAAGCCAACCATGCTATCTGGCACGTCCCCAAGATCAGCGTCGCCGACACGTGCCGCGCGATCCGAGTTACTCAGGCCCGCCAGCCACGCCGTCGGACTCTTCGCTGCCTTCTCGAGATTGTCTGTCTTTGTGAGAAACTGGAGATTCGCGACCCGATCCCGCCGGTCCAGGATCGCCTGCCGCTCCGCTGGCTCAAGGTCCAACTTGCGCATCTTTGGGATCGTGAAATCTCTCTGAGGGAACACATGGTCGATGTGAAACTCGGCCGTCAGCCCAAAGTCTGGAAACAACAGCGCCAGCACCGAGAAGGCTGAGCCGCCCCGCGCGTCCAGCAGGTCGTCTAGCTCTTCCTCCACAAACCGAAGCGGTCTGCCGATACTGGCAAACGCCGTGTCCATGGCCGCCGTCGAGACCCCCGCAGTGCACTCCTGGTCGATCACGTCACGAGCTTTCTGGAGCGTCGTGTCGAGTCCCGCCCCGAACGTGCCGCGCTTTAGGAGAGCGCGTCTCGTCCA
>JAPOOQ010000181.1 GCA_026713345.1 Gemmatimonadota bacterium
CCCGGGCACCTCCTGAAACTCGTCGAGCACCACCGACTCGCTCCCGAAGGACCTCACAAATCCGTGGGGGTCGGCGGCAGCCGCTGCCTGGACAGCGGGGTCATCCAGGGTCAGGTAGCGCATGTCCAGATCGGCGGCGATGCGGCGGACCAGGGTGGTCTTGCCGGACTGTCTGGGACCGGTCACGTAAACGATGCGAAACTCGCCGAGCATGTCGCATACGAGGGGGCGCAGGTGTCGGGAATACATGGGTCCGCTGGGTCGTGACGTTTCTTATTACGAGGATTGCAGATGCTTATTACGAATAATGTCGCTACT
This sequence comes from Gemmatimonadota bacterium, assembly GCA_026713345.1. Classification (GTDB taxonomy): domain Bacteria; phylum Gemmatimonadota; class Gemmatimonadetes; order Longimicrobiales; family Gaopeijiaceae; genus Bin94. The sequence continues at coordinate 319 of JAPOOQ010000181.1, forward strand.
TATTGCGAAAACTCAAGGGAGCGGCACCGGGAAGCGTCCATGCGACGAGCCCAGGGGCGCCGAGCCAAAAGCCTTTCCTGCCGGCGGACGAACACATAGATATATCTCTTCGATACCCCGTTGATCATCCGTTGCTCCACACCTTTTTCGCCCGGAGGGCCCCGTGTCCGCGACCGTCTCCCCCGTCATCGTCATCCCCGGAATCACCGCGTCCGACCTCTTCGACCAGTACGAACTGCCCCCCGAAGCGGTCTGGACGACCATGCGGCAAAAGCGCTACGACCGCATCACGCTGCACCCCGCCGACCAGCGCTACGAATTCAACGAGCCGGCGCGCGTCAAGCCCGGTGGCCCCTTCCCGCTGGTCTACGGAGAGCTGGTCGAGGAGCTGCGCGACGGGCTGTCGGAAGGCCACGCCGGACCCGTGCCCGTCTTCCCCTTCGGCTACGACTGGCGGATGCCGCTCGACCAGACCGAGGCGCGGCTCGACGCGTTCGTCCGGGAGGTGATCGACCGCACGCTGCTGATGCCGCTCCACCGCGCCGACCCGGACTTCGCGGCCAACCCGACCGTCACCCTGATCGGCCACTCGATGGGCGGGCTGATCATCGCCGGGTACCTGGAGCGCTATTCGGCCGCGCGCGTCGACAAGGTCGTGACCCTGGCGACGCCGTTCCAGGGGTCATGGGAGGCGGTCCTCAAGCTGACCACCGGGACCGGCGACCTCGGGGACGACTCCGGCAAGGCCCGCGAACGCCACGCGGCGCGAATGACCCCCGCGCTGTACCACCTGCTCCCGAGCTACGGCGACGGGCTGACCGCCGAAGACGGTTTGGAGCTCGATATCTTCCACCCGGACGCCTGGCAGCCCAGCGTGGTGCGCACAATCGAGGGGACGGTCGGCGGCTGGGACATCTCCGGCGCCGAACTCTTCGCGGACATGCTGGGCGCCGCCAGGGCGCATCGGGACAGGATCGGGGGACTGCGATTCCCCGTCGACCGCTGGCTGGCCATCGTCGGCGCCGACGACGAGACGCGGGTCGGCCTGCGGGTCCGGCGCGGCGATGACGACGCCCCCCGCTTCGACCTCCGCTCCGCCGAACGCCGGAACCAGTGGGACTCCGGCGACGACGCGCTGCGCCTCAACTCCGGCGACGGCACCGTCCCGCTCGAAGGCGCGGTCGCGCCGTTCCTGGGCGAATCACGGCTCGTATGCGTCACCCCCCGGGACTTCGGCTACTGGGAGCTCAAGGACCGTGCGCTCACCCGGTTCACGGGCCTGCACGGCCTGCTCCCCACCATGAACATGGTCCACCGCATGATCCTGCGCTTCCTGCTCGGCAAGGACGACCCGTACGGGAACACGTGGGGGCGGCGGTTCCCGGGGGTCGCGGTGGGAGAGTGGCAGCCGCCGCTGCCGTTGGCGGGGAAGGGGTGAGCGCCGCATGAAGCTCTCCGTCCCCCACCCCCTCGTTCTCCTCTCGGCCTGCATCGTTCTGGCCGCGGCCGCGAGCTATCTGCTGCCGGCGGGCGCCTACGACCGCATCACCGACGAGGAAGTCGGGCGAACCGTCGTGGTGGCGGGCACCTACCACGAGGTCGATCCGAGCCCGGTGGGGCCCTTCGAGGCGATCGTGGCGCTCCCGCGCGGGATGGTCGACGCGGCGGAGGTCATCTTCCTGGTCTTTCTGATCGGCGGCGCGTTCACCGTGGTGGACGAGACGGGCGCGCTCCGGCGGGGCATCACTTCGCTGGTGCGGGCGCTGCGCGGGCGGGACCTGCTCGTGATCCCCGTCGTGTCGCTCTGCTTCGCGACCGGCGGCGTGCTCGAGAACATGCAGGAAGAGATCATCCCGCTCATCCCCGTGCTGATGATCCTCGCGCGGCGGATGGGCTTCACCCCGATCACGGCGGTGGCAATGAGTGCGGGGCCCGCCTTCGTCGGGTCCGCCTTCAGCCCCATAAACCCCTTCCAGGTACAGATCGCGCAACGGCTGGCCGAACTGCCGCTCCTTTCCGGGGCGCTCTTCCGCATCGTCTTCCTGTTGCTCGCGCTGGCGCTCTGGATCGGGATGACGATGCGGTACGCGGCGCGGACGCGGGGAGAGCCGGAGGTGGGTGGTGACGGAAGCGATGGCGGCGGCAACAGCGACGACCCCTCCACCGACGAGGGCGTCCGCCGCTCCGATTTGGTGATCCTGGGGCTGGTCGCCGCCACCTTCGCGCTGATCGTGCCCGGGCTCGCGCTCTGGCACTGGGGGTTCAACGAGCTCTCGGCGGCCTTCTTCATCATGGGTGTGATCGTGGGGCTGCTCGCGGGGATGCGGCTGAGCAGCACGGCGCAGGCATACGTGCGCGGCTTCCGCGGGATGGCGTACGCCGGGCTGCTGATCGGGTTCGCGCGCGCGATCTACGTGGTGCTGCAGGACGGGCGCATCATCGACACGATCGTGCACGCCATGTTCACGCCGCTCGAGGGACTCCCCGTGCTGGCGTCGGCGTTCGGGATGGTCGCCGCCCACACGGCCATCCACCTGCCCGTGCCCAGCGTGAGCGGCCAGGCCGTGCTGACGATGCCCCTGCTGGTGCCGCTATCCGACCTGCTGGGAATGTCGCGGCAGGTCACCGTGCTCGCCTACCAGTACGGCGCCGGCCTCTGCGAGCTGCTCACCCCCACGAACGGCGCCCTCATGGCGATCCTGGCGTCGGCGGGCGTCCGCTACGAGGCATGGCTGCGGCACGTGCTGCCGCTATACCTGGCGCTGGTCGCGCTCGGTCTGGTGGCGATTGCGGTGGCGGTGGCGGTGGGGCTGTAGCGGAACCTACCCGCGCGCCTCCCACGCAGCCGCCAACCCCCGGTCGAAGGTCACGACTTCGCGCGGTTCGCGCCGGAGACAGCAGGCGAGGTGAACCAGGTCGCGGGTGTCCAGCGCGGGGTGCCGCTCGGCAAGTTGCCAGGCGAGCTCGACATCGGCCCGCTCGACCGGCCAGACCTCGTCGACGATCCCGCCCAGTAGCGCAAGCGCGTCCCGCAGGACGGACTCCCGCCGGCTGCGGCGATAGAAGTGCACCAGCTCCTGCATCACCTCCGCCGAGGTGACGAGCTGCGCGTCGCGCTCCAGGGCATCGCTCACGACCTCCCGCGCCCGGTCGCGCAGCGGGTGCCCGCGCCCGACGTGATGGATGAAGACGTTGGTGTCGAGGAAGATCACGGCCAGCGCTACCCCAGCCCCGCCAGCCGGGACTCGGCGATCACACCCTTGCTCTCGTCCCAGTCCGGCTCCGCCTGGTCCGAGCGGCGTGCGTCGCACTCGGCGTTGAAACGCTCCAACTCCTCCACCGTGAACTTCCGCGGACGCTTGGCGGCCAGCCTGTCGTCGGCCGCCTGCCGCATCCACTCGCCGAGTGACTTCCCCTCGCGGCTCGCCTGGGCCCGGTATGCGGTCTTGGCCGTCTCGTGGACGACGAAATGGATTCGTGGCATGGCAAAGTGGTGCAAGATGATGGTGATGGTGCAATAGAGTGGTGCAAGAAAGCTACCCTCACCCCGGCCGCCAGTCCACCCCCAGCCGCAATACGAACCACCGACAGACTACCGCCCGCCCGCACCCGCTACTAGCGCCCGGAACTCGACTCCCCTCCCGCCGCGTGGTCCGCCAGGAAGCCCTTCGCCTCGTCGAGGCCCGCGATCCCCGTGCGGCCGTCCCACAGCGCGGCAACCTTCGCGTAGTTCTCGGCGGCGATCATGTCGTTGCCGAGCGCGGCGTTCGCGCGGGCCAGCCCGAGGAGCGAGCGCGGCCGGCCGGCCATGCGCCGCAGCGAGGTCTCGAACATCTCCACCGCGTCTTCGGGGCGGCCGATGTCGAGGAGGATCTCGCCGTAGAGCTCGTGCACGGGCTTGATGGGGTTGGCCGAACCGCGCGGAGGCGCCATGGCCTCGACGGTGTTGACGGCGTCGTCCATCAGCTTGATCGCCTTGTCGGGGAAGTCCGTGTGCACGGCCAGAAGCGCACTGACCTGCAGGTGCATGACGTGGTTGTAGCCGCTGCCGTTCGACTTCTCGCCGAGGATCCCGGCGGTCTTCTCAAGCGCGGCTTCGTCCCCTGTGTGGGCGGCGCTGAGGCCCGTTGCCAGCAGCTCGGAGGTGCGCATGTCGTCGGTCGGTGGCCGCACCTCCCACTCTTCGGTCTCGACGGTGTAGCGTGACTTGAGGAGCGGCAGCGAGTTCCGCGCCCGGGCCGATCCGGCCTCGCCCCGCGCGCCGCCGGTCTCGAAGCCGTCGTTCTCCACCATCGCCGCGAGGCGCTCGATCCACACCCGCGCCTTGGCATAGTCGCCGCGCTGCAGATCGCCGTACTGGCCCCAGTCCAGCGAGTGGATGGCGTCGCCGAGGGCGTCGCCGGGCTGCCACAGCTCGCGCGCGACGTCATACGCCGACTGGTTGTGGCCCGAGACCAGGTCCCACATGCCGTGCTGGATGAAGATGTGGGTGGGCATGTGGCGCGCATGCGACACCGCCGGGGCGATGTCGGCGAACGCGTAGGCCGCGTCCAGTGCGAGCGGCGCCATGATGGGGTGGTCGAAGGAGTGGATGGTGTAGTGGGCCGCGCCGGGGTGGCGGGGATTGTCGTTCAGCAGCTTGAGCGCGATCGTGCCCGCGCGGACGTTCCAGCGGTCGCTCAGGTCGCCGACCGCGCGCGTCGCGGTGAGCAGGCTGAGCGCGTAGAAGGCCGCGATCTCGGGGTCGTCGGGGTAGGCCGCGTGCAGGTCGGCCATCGCTTCCATGTAGCCGACCGCGCGGTCCCGGTGCTCGCCCTCGCCCCAGAGGATTTCGACCGCGCCGAGCAGGCCCTTTTCGCGCTTGGTCGGCGCCTTGGCGAGGCGTTCCTCGGGGGTCGCGCCGAGCCGCTCCAGCGCTTCGCGCGGATCGTCCGGGTTCATGTTGGTCACGAGCGGGTGGTTGTACGCAAGCGACTCGCCCCAGTACGCCATGGCGAAGTCGGGATCGATCTCCTGCGCCGCGTGGAATTGCTCGCGCGCCTGCTTCCAGCCGAAGCTGTGCAGGATCGCGACGCCGCGCAGGAAGTGGTCCTGGGCTTCCCCGGTCGCCGAGGTCGGGAAGGTGATGACGCCGACATCGTCGAACTGGGCCTGGGCCGCGGGCGGCGCGGCCAGGGGAGCGAGGATGAGGGCAGCGGCGGCGGCCGTGCTCCAGAGGGTCGCGCTCAGTCTCTTCATTTTCGATTCTCCTCCCCAACGGGGAATTTGTGCCGCTCTACGCCTCGGCCACGGCCGAGGCCATCTTGTTCAACGCCAACTCCACAATCTTCCGTGAAGAGGCCAGGTTCATGCGCATGTGACCGGCCCCACCTGTACCGTAATTGGGGCCGGGGTTCAGGAAAACACCCGCGTGCTCCGCGAACCACCGCTGCACGACCCTCTCGGGCTTGACGTCGGCGGTGCCCTCGGCGCTCTCGCGCGCGGCGATTTCGGCAGCCCCGATCCGTTCGGCAAACGTAGCCACGTCGAGCCAGGCGAGGTAGGTGCCCTGCCCTTTCCGGTGGCGGATCCCCGGGATGTTGCTCCGGATGTACGACTCGGCGAAGTCGTGGTTCGCGTCGATGTACACGAGCAGGTCGTCGAGCCAGGGTTCGCCCTC
>JAPOOQ010000182.1 GCA_026713345.1 Gemmatimonadota bacterium
CCCCTCGTGTACCGCTCGGACCATAACCTGACGACGACGCTCTCCACGTGGGCGGAACGTCTCGCGCTGGATCTGCGCTACCGGAGCCGGGCGGATCAGGTCCTGGCCTTCCCCCTGGACGATCGGGGGGACATCACCCTGGTGGATCTGCGCATGGGCACGACCGTGATGGACGTGGAGGTCCAGGCCAAGGTCGAGAACGTGCTTCAGGCCGAGTACGTGGACGTCCAGGAGCGCAACCCGGGGGCTACGCGCAGCTTCCGCATCACCCTGACATCGCGGTTCTGAGGGTGCGGATGGGGTTCGGCGCTGTGACGAGCCTGCGCGGCGCCAGGCGTTTGAGCGCGGCGACGGCTGGCCGTGCCATTGCACTCCTCGGCGGGCTCGTCCTGCCCTGCGCCCTCGCGGCTCAGAATCCCGCGGGCGCGACCGGGGAACCGTCACCGTTGTTCGGACCTGCGGGACTGCAGAGTACGCCGGTCCAGCCGCTTGTCGAGGCGAACTGGCTGATGCGCAACATCGGCGACGAAGACCTGGTCATCGTTCAGCTCGAGCGCCGTCCCGGGGAATACGCGGCGGAACACATTCCGGGAGCGCGCCCAGTGCGGTTCGGCGCGATCACGTGGGACGGGGAGCGGGGGTGGCGGTCCGAGTTCCGGACCCTGGAGGAGACCGTCGCCGCGTTGCGGGCGGCGGGCATCGGGCGCGAATCGAGGGTTGTGATCTACGGGAGCAGCATGACGGCGACGGCGCGTGCATGGGTGACCTTCGACCTTCTGGGGCTCGGCGACCGGGCGTTCCTGCTGAACGGGGGGATCACGGCGTGGAAGGCTGCCGGGGGGGCCGTCGAGAGCGGCGAGGCAACCCCGGTGGAGCCCGGTGACGTGGCGCCGGCCAGCCCCGTCGACTTCCGCGTCTCGGCGGACTGGATCCACGAGCGGCTGGACGATCCCTCGCTGGTCCTCCTCGACGCGCGCCCGGACGACGAGTACACGGGTGCCGACGGCGGGCTCGGAGGCGAAGGACGTCCGGGACACATCCCCGGCGCGGCCCAACTCTACTGGGAAGAGCTGATGGACCCCGCGAACACCACGCTCTTCCGGCCCCGTGAGGAGATCGCGCAAATCCTGGAGCGCCACGGCGCCGGCGAGGGCCGGACGCACGTCGTCTACTGCATGATCGGTATGCGCGCGAGCGTCGACTACATCGCGGCGCGCATGCTGGGTCTGGATGTCCGCTTCTACGATGCCAGCTGGCGGGACTGGGGGGACCGGGCGGACTTGCCGACGGAGATGGGGCCGGATCCTCGGGGTGATGATTCGTTGTAGAAAATTGTAGATTATGCCATGTTTTCTACATGCGATTCTCCGAACTGCTCGAAACCGTAGAAGATGAGCCCGTATTCGAGACCGGCTTCCTCAGGGCCGGCCGACCACGAGAACCGGGACTTCCGGCCCAGCTGAGCCGGTGGTGCGCGGCCGGCAGACTGCTCCGGCTGCGGCGTGGGCTGTTCGCCCTGGCTCCACCCTACCGCAAGGTGATCCCCCACCCGTTCCTGGTGGCGAACCGTGTGCTGCCGGGTTCCTACGTCAGTGGTCTCTCGGCACTTGCCTTTGCCGGTGCCATCCCGGAATTCGTTGCCGAGGTGACGAGTTGCGGCCCGGGCCGTCCGCACGTCAGGACGACGCCGCTGGGCCGCTATTCGTTTCGGTACATCAAGGCCGGCCTTAGAAGCGGGTACCGCCTTGTCGACCTCGCCGGCGATCAGCGTGCCTTCGTGGCCTCGGCGGAGAAGGCTCTGTTGGACCTGGTGCATCTTCAGCCGGGGGGTGACGATCCCGCCTGGATCGATGCCTTGCGGCTGAATGTGGAAGTCTTCTCGGCGGTGAGGTTGGAAGCGATCGCCTGTGAGGTGGCAAGTCCCAAGCTGGCTCGTGCGGCGGCCCACGTGCACCGGTTGGCCAACGATCCCTCGCTGGCGTATGAGCCGTTGCCGGTGGGCGATGAACTGCCGCTGCGCACCGGGAGGAATCGGGCACCGTGAGGGACCATCTTCGTTCACTGGTCCGCGGCATGGATCCGCTGGCGGGGCGCAACGTCCTGCGCGAATACCTGCAGGCCCGGATCCTCGAGGCGCTGCAGCGGGCCGGAGCGATGTCGCCGCTCGCGTTCCAGGGTGGCACCGCGCTGCGTTTTCTGTACGGATTGCCCAGGTACTCGGAGGATCTCGACTTCGCGCTCGAGGGTCCGCCGGAGTTGTACGACCTGCGTGGCTGGGTCGCCGACATCTCACGGCAGTTCCGGCGGGAGGGATACGAGGTTGCGGGTTCGCTGCGCGAGAGCGGCAACGTTCACGCCGGCTGGCTTCGCTTCCGGGGCGTGCTCCACTACGCGCGCCTCTCGCCGCACCGGGACCGGGTGCTGGGCATCAGGATCGATGTGGACACCAACCCACCCGCAGGCGCCGTGACCGCAACGCGCCTGGTGCGGCGGCATGTCTCGCTGCGGATTCACCACCATGACCGCGCGTCGCTCCTCGCCGGAAAGCTGCACGCCGTGCTCTGCCGCCCCTGGACAAAGGGAAGAGACATCTACGATCTGGCATGGTATCTGAGCGACCCCAGCTGGCCGGCCCCGAATCTGGCGCTGCTGAACGCGGCGGTGCGGCACAGCGATCCGAAGGCTGTACCGCTCACCTGCTACACCTGGCAGGCGGAAGTGGCCGTTCGCGTGGCGGAACTTTCGTGGGATGCGATAGTCGCGGATGTCAGGCCGTTCATTGAGAGCGGCAAGGGGATGGTTGGAAGGCGTGAGGTGCTGGAGTTGCTCGAACGCGCCGGGTAGCGCGACGAGCAACCCCGGGCGAGGAACCCGCGGTCCAACCGACGTGTAGGAACCCTATCGGGGCACCACCCGCCGAGGTAACGGAAACGCAGC
>JAPOOQ010000183.1 GCA_026713345.1 Gemmatimonadota bacterium
GACCGTCGGCGTGCTCCCGGCGCGTGGACCCCCCCCCTGAACCGTCACGCGCCGGTTCTCGAGCGCGGCCTTGCGAGCATCTGAAAGTGTGACCACCGGGTAGGGCCCGAGCCCCACATTGACGGCCCTGCCGTCGATCCGCAGCCGCTGGGACCACGTCTTGGACAGCCGCCCGGACCGGGTAGGCTTCACCAGCAGGGAAAGCCCGTGCCCCCCGCGGCCGTCCCCATACCGTCCCGGTTGCTTTATCGCCTTTACAAAAGTGGCGTTGAGTCTTTTTGGACGCGTCATCGCGTATCCCTCCAGTTATCAGAAACCGCCGATTTCCGGCGCTGGCCTGGAGCAGGGATAGCAACGACTCCAAGCGTCGAACTGGCTTGACGTCGTGTGAATATAGGCGTGAGATGGGCACGAACATATACCAAAATTAGGGTACTCCTCAATGCTTCCAGTCACCATGCCTCCCAACCCTCCTGCAGCCCCCGCCGGGGGACCCCGCGGACGAGGTCAGTTGACGCCGATCTCCCCTAGTGGCTAGTTTTCCGGCCGAAATGGAGTTGAATCCGCCTCATAACACGGAGTTCCAAGGGGGCATATGACCGCAAAGGACAGATTCGACCAGGTCCTGGAAGATTTGTACAAGGCGGCATTGGGGGATGCCGAGTGGGTGTCGGCAGCTTCCCTGATCAACGACATGATCCGCACGACCGCCCATAGTCTGGCGTACGTGGACGTGGGTCCGGGGGGTGACTCAGAGGTTCACATGTCTCGGTTCTTCTTTGGTATGGAGCGCCGTGTCGACCTGGAGGAATCGTATTACCGCGACTACTACCAGCGGGATGAGGCTATCCCGCGTCTCTCCGGACTTCGCGTCGGCGAATTGGTCTACAAGTCGGATGTCTACACCGACCGGGAGAAGAAGACGTCGGCCGCTTTCAATGAGTTTCGGTGCGTCAACAAGACACAGCGCGGCCTCTTCATGTGGATCCACGCGCGCGACGGATCTCATATTTTCATGTCCTTCGGCAACTCCACCGAACGCAGCGGCTGGGGGCACGATCAGCTACAGGCCATCAGGCGTCTCGCGCCTCACATATGCCAGTTCGCGCGTGTCCGGCGCGCGATGGCGGATGCCAGGGCGTTGGGGGCGTCGCTAGCGGGATTGCTTGAGAACCAGCGGTGGGGGATCATCCAGTTGGACCGTCGCGGACGCATCCTGGAGGCGAACGACAGGGCCCGGGACGTGCTGCTTGAACGCGATGGGCTCCGCGACCTGGGGGGCGTGCTGGCCGCCGGGAACCACGAGGAGGACGTCGAGCTGCAGCACTTGCTGATGCGGGCCCTGCCTCCGCACGGAGTTCAAGGCGCCGGGGGCTCGATGAGAATCACGCGCCGGAGGGGTCGAGCGCCGTTGGTTCTTGAAATCCATCCCGTGCGGGGAACGGGCGATGATGAGCTGGCGTGGCAGGTAGGGGCACTCGTGCTGGTCGTCGACCCGGCATCCCGAACCCCGGTCGATCCCGAACTGGTGGCCAGCCTCCTGGGCTTGACGCCCACGGAGAGTCGTGTGGCGGTAGGGCTGGCGACCGGCCGGACGATACCGGGTATTGCGGACACGGTGGGCTGCGCTGAGCAGACCGTGCGCACCCACCTGAAGCGGATCTACCGCAAGCAGGGGATTCGCAAGCAGACCGAACTCGTGCGGAGGGTTCTGTCGCTGGAGGCCTTGCGAAAGTCTTCCAGCTGAGGAGGACGCAGGCCCGTCGGGACCAACCCCGACCGCAACCGTGGAACCAGAATGTGCAGGAGGTCCGCGGACCGGCATCCCCTCTTTTGGGGATGGCGGCAGCCCTTCCAGCGAGTGAGCTTCTACTGCTACCTCACCGCGCTTGATCGGAGGGAGGCGACATATGGCCAGAGGCGAGAAGTTCGAGCGCGTCCTGGCGGACCTCTACAA
>JAPOOQ010000184.1 GCA_026713345.1 Gemmatimonadota bacterium
AGAACGGCCGATTTCCCGAATGAGACGGCCATCGGGACCTACCAGGAAGATCCTCCGCTCCTGGAACAACAGGCGGTCGAACACCAGCAGGTTGCCGGCAGGGTCGAAGGCCACGCTCTGAACGTGCCCGAACTGCTCCCAGTCCCCGCCGTCGAGCGTTCCGACGTGGTAGAGTTCCTCGAAGCGCAGGTCCAGCCAACGGTCGTCGCCGGGCAGGCTGATGATCTCCTGAGCGCCGGCGGGAACCGCCGTGAGCAGACAGAAGGCCCAGGCCAATGGGCCGAAAAGTAAACTCGGGTTTACAAAATGTAATGTCCGCATGACTTTCGACGGAGAGTGATCCTGGCTCACGACCCCACCACCCGCTTCACCACCACGGTCTGCACCCCGAGTGCATCCGTCTCGATGAAGGCGACTAGCCCGTCGGGGCCGAAGGCGGCGGGTAGAGTCGTCGCTCCGGTGGGGTAGCTGCCGAGGTAGGCACCATCGGGTGTGACCACGTCGACCGGCCCGTCGCTTCCCGGGTTCGAACCTCTACGGAGCACCCATATTCGTCCATCCCAAGTCACGCCGACGCCACGGATTATGGAGAGTTCGTCGTAGTAGTCATGGTCTTCAATCGTCGAGCGCATGCCCTCCAGCCACTCGGCGGATGCCGACGATCCCCCGAGTCTCCGCAGGCGACGCTCCCTGTCGGCATCGATCATTCGGTCCGTCACCGGTTCGGGCCGGAACGGCCGTTTCAGGATTCGCTCCACGCCCGTACCCGCCTCTGCAATCTTCACCGTCCAGGTCGTCGAGTCCGAGAACGCCACACGGCCATCGGGGAGTACTCCCCAGTTGACGCGGGGACTGTATTCGGGGAGCTCGGCGACGGGCAACCGCATGAAGTTCCGTTGCGTCCTCTCGTCCTTGTCCTCGATTCCTGTGGTCAACAACCACGCTTCAGCGATCGTGTCGGTCCGGGTGAACTCCCCCTCGAGAGTTATGCGCTCGATTGGGTGTGATGACGGCAAGAGGATCGGCGTATGGAGTGACGCCCTCCCCGTGATCTGCACCTGCTCCCACTGACTCGGCACTCCGACAATGGCATTCGCCCCGGGCATTGCCCTAACGAGCCCCATCCTCGTCATCGAAGGAGCTTCGGAAATGCGAACCAGGCGCTCGAATTCACCATCTGGGTTGAAGAGGTGATACCCCCCGCGTCGCAGGTCGGCCACCGCTACACCCCCGTCGGCCATGACAGCCATTGCCACCGCGTCCAGGAACTCGCCCGGGCCCTCGCCCCGGCCTCCCATCTGACGCACGAGCCGGCCCCCGGGACCTACAACGTAGACTTTCTCGGCCTGTGCGTGCTGGTCCAAAACCAGCAGGTTGCCCACCGCGTCAAATGCGACGGTCCGGATGTCCCCGAACTGCTCCCACTCCTCGCCCACAAGCGTGCCGAGCCAGTAGAGTTCCTCGAACTCGAGTTCCAGCGTCCGGTCCTCGGCCGGGAGTTCGGTGATCTCCTGGGCGCGCGTGGAAGCCGCTGTCAGCAGGCACACCGATCCGATCCCGTACAGGGCTTGGCGAAGGAGGAGCTGGTTCATCTGACCGCGCGGGTAACTCTGGATTGCCGATTCGAGCGTTCACGCTACGCACGGGCGGTCACCTGGGCAACACCCGCCCCACCACCACCGTCTGGACCCCCAGCTCGTCCTCTTCCATGAACGCGACCAGCCGATCCGGGCCGAAGGCGTCCGGCATCTTGAGCGCACCGGCCCGATAGCTCCCCAGGTACCGCCCGTCCATTGTCAGGACATCGATCGGTCCATCGTCGTCGAGCGGTTCCTCGCCGCGCCGCTGCACCCAGATCTCGCCGTCCCAGCCGACCCCCAGTTCGCGGACAATCGAAACCACTTCGGAGAACACCAGGGCATCGATTCGCTCCCGCTCCAACCGTTCCATTCCCGGCTCGACCGGCCCCTGCCGCTGACGGTCCTTCTCGGCTTCGATCATCCGGTTGGTAACCCGGACCGGCTGCAGCGGTCGCCTCAGAATCCGCTGCACTCCCGCGCCCGGCCGCAAGATCTTGATCGCGTAGGCCGACGAATCCGAGAACGCGATCGTCCCGTCCGGCAACACCCCCAGCAGCATTCGTGGACCGAATTCCGTCGGCTCCCGGCTCCCGCTCATCAGCCATTCCACGCCCGGAGGCAGCCAGCCATCGGCGACGGTGTCCCTGGTGACCACGTCGCCGGTAAGGTCAAGGCGCTCGATTGGCCGGGTCGAAGGCGTGGGAGCGTCCTGGACGAACTTGACGTGCCGAATCCGGGATCCCACTGCGGAGAAGATGGCGTCGCCCGCCGGATCGGGCATGAACTCCCATAGCCCACCGCCGGCGTCCTCCAAGCCCATCCCCACACGGCGTTCGTATTCCCCGCTTGCGTCGAAGATCTGGTATGCCAGGTACCCCGTGTCCCCAACCACCACGCGACCGTCCGGCATGACGGTGAACGATGGTGCCCGCCGGAACTCGCCCGGGCCGTCCCCCTGGCCTCCCAACGTGCGGAGCAGTCTGCCGCTCCCGTCAACGACGTGGATATGCAGCACCTGCCTGTCGAAAACGTAGAGCTGTCCCGCAACGTCGAAGGCGACCTTCTGGACGCGACCGAACTGCTGCCAGCCCTCGCCGGACAGGGATCCGATTCGGTAGACCTCCTCGAAGCGGGGCTCCAGCCAGCGGTCCTCGCCGGGCAGGTCGATGATCTCCTGGGCGTTCAGGACCGCTGTCGTGAACAGAAAGGGTGCGGCGCAGACCAGGAAGCATGCCATTTGTAGTCGGCCCCTACGGAGTTGCTCAGCCACCATCATGCCCATCTCCCGCGTGTGTATGAGCCGGAGGCGCAGTCGGAAGCTACGCTTGATGACCCATTTCCTAATTTATTAGTTGAAGATGAAGTGCATGCGGCCGGGTGTCAATGACTGTGGCGAGCCAGGGTGACCACCCTGACACCGGGCCACGCGTGCAACGCCCTCAGTTGACCTCGGGCGGCAGCCTCTTCACCACCACCGTCTGCACACCGAATTCACCGCTCTCGACATACACGGCCAGACCGTTCGGGCCGAAGGCCCACGGGATTCGTGTCGTTTCCGTGGAGTAGCTGCCGACGTACGTGGGGGTGGTTATCTGAAGCGTCGAAGTGTCCCGGATCTGACTCAAGAGAATAGACTGCCACACGCTCGACGCCAAGGAGGTCGATCACGATGCCGGCCAAGCGGTGGCCAGCGATGTGCATGGGAATGAAGGTGTCGGGAACTCGAAGGACGGCAGTCACAGTCCCGTCCGCGTCAATGAGAACCCATTCCCCGCCTGCACCAGGTCGCAGCCCATCCCGCAGCCACACAGAATCGACGAAGGGGTTGTAACGCTGCACCCACAGGATTCCATTCCGTTTTCCCGTACTCTCCTCGGCTGGTAGCATCCCCCCAACCTCGGGGAACGCCTCCGGTCGAGGCATGTCACCCATGCGCTCGAGAAAGAGACTTCCGCCTTCCGCCTCAAGCGCCGCTTGCAAAGACTCCCACGCCTCCCCCACGCCGGGCGTTTCGATCCGCGGCGGGAACGCGAAGTGCCTTGGACTCGAAACCCGCTCCGGGACCAGAAGGGAGATCCGCGCCTCATATCCGTCCGCCGCGAACACGGAGTCGCCCACCACGGCAACACGCGGTAGCGGACTGAACGGTATTGGGAACCCTTGCAGGCGGCGCATCCCGCGTAACTCACCCAGCAGTTCCCGAAAGCTGCCGTCGGACCCGAAACGGCCCAGAAACCATCGGTCGGCAACAGGACTCGGGCCGGGCGGACCTCCAACAGCCAGCGAGGCAAGGACCACATCGCCGTTTGAGAACGCGCCGAGGAACGCCTGAGGCGGGTTGCGCAAGCCGGAGTTGACCGGAGTTTGAACACGTTGGGTCCGGGCCGACGCGTCCAGCGGGTTGGCGCTAAAGGTGGTGATCCGCTGGTTCTCGGCGTCCCACGCCCGGATCACCCCGTCACCTGACGTCCACAGTCCGTCCAAGCTCTGAAACTCGCCGGGACCTTCACCCGGCCCCCCGAGCGTTATCAAGTGGGCACCTTCGGACGAAAACACGCGGATTTCCCGTGCGCCAGCGTCCGACACGACCACCCGCCCATCATCGAGCAACCGCACGCCCGTGATCGACGCAAACTGGAAGGCGGGGTGCCCCTCTCGACCGATCTCCAGTAGCGGCGTCGCACCCAGACGGAATTCAGGTACGTCCTGGGCAGCGATGGCGAATGCGTCCAAGGCTGCCGCAGTGCGCACGCCGGCAGGGCTCAAACTCAGCAGGATCGCCATAAGCGCTCCCGTCGGCCTCGATTGATGTCTGCATGACAGTGGACACCAAGGATTCCCGGTCACGACCCCCGCAACCTCTTCACCACCACGTGCTTCACATCCATTTCATCCCGTTCGATGAACGCGATCAGGCCGTCCGGCCCGAAGGCGGCCGGCAACGCGACCTCACCTTCGGCGTAGGTGCCGATGTAGCGCCCGTCCATCGTCAGGACATCGATCGGGCCGGCGTCGTTACCCGGTTCCTCCCCGTGGCGCCGCACCCAGATCTCGCCGTCCCAGCCGGTTCCGAGTCCCCGCACGATCGACACTTCGTCGAAGAAGCCTACCAGATCGAAGTAATCCACCACGCTTTCCCGGGGGCTTTCCAGCGCTACGTTCTCGCCGTTGATCACTATTGGCGGCACACCCCGCGCCTCATATATCCTGATTTGACGTTCCGTTGCGGTCTCGATCACCCGGTTCGTAACGCGGATCGGCTGGAATGGCCGCTTCAGGATTCGCCAGACTCCAGCCTCCGGTCGCGCAATCTTGATGGCGTAGGCTGACGAGTCGGAGAACGCCACGCTTCCGTCCGGGAGTACTCCGGCCAACATCATGGGTCCGAACACCGGGCGTGGCCACGGGCCCCCCGGAAAGAGCCAGCCCTCTGCGACCGTATCCTTTATCGCCTCATCCCCGGTGATTGTCATGCGTTCCACCGGTTTGGACGTGGGCGGAGTAGCGCCCCTTGTGACCCCGCTGGCCGACAGAGTCTGTGCCCCCACCGCGGAAAAGATGGCCTCGCCCCCGGGATCAGGCAGAAGATCGGTGATGGTCACGGCACCCGGTTCGGGGGCCATTTGCACCATGCGCTCGAAACTGCCGTCCGCGCCAAAGATATGGTATGCACGGTGCCCCATGTCCGCCAACACGACACGTCCGTCCCGCATGACCGCGAGTCCGTCCGCGCCGCGGAACTCCCCCGGACCGTCCCCCGGGCGGCCGAAGGCCCACAGGAACTCGCCGTCCGGCCCGACGACTGTGACGCGGTCCGCCTGATTGTCGAACACGTACAGCCGACCAGCGCCATCGAACCCCACGTCGCGCACGTTCCCGAACTGTTCCCAATCCGCGCCGGTCGCCGACCCGACCCGGTAGAGCTCCTCGAAGTCGGGGGTCAGGGGGCGGTCCTCAGCGGGGAGGTTGATGATCTCCTGGGTAGTCGCGGGGACCGTCAGGCAAAGGCCAGGTGCCCCGACTGTGCATACCACGTGCAGCAGTCGAATCGTTGTTCTGCTCATGTGTCCTCCCTCATCTGTTCGCGATCACCGCAACCGTGTCACCACCACCGACTCCACACCGAATTCGTCCCGTTCGATGAACGCGACCAGTCCGGCCGGCCCAAAGGCCGCCGGCATCCCTGTGAACCCGGCAGGGTAGCTTCCGATGTAGCGGCCGTCGGGCGAGATGACATCGATGGGACCGTCGCTCGTTGGCTCCTCCCCACGACGCACTACCCAGATATGACCGTCCCACGTCGTGCCGAGATCACGAATCACCGGGACTTCGCTTCCGTGCTGCAGATTCTCGATACGGCGAAGCCTCCGCCTGCGCACCGTGGCCGGACTCTCCAGGGACACGCCGTCCATGGTGGTCCCGCGCAGGTCTTCGTCAGGCGTTGCGTTCAGGTTCCTAAGTCGACGCTCGCGGTCTGCCTGGAAAAAACGGTCCGTTATCGGTTCCGGCGGGAACGGACGTGTGTACACTCGGAATACGCCGGTTTCCGCGTCCGCGATCTTCACCGCGTACGTCGTCGAGTCCGAGAACGCCACGCTCCCGTCCGGTAGCACCCCCCAATGCAGGCCGACGCCAAACGCAAGTGGTCGCGGGATCTTGAATTCCACACCGTTGAACACCATCCCGGTGCTCATGGAATCTGCCAGCGGTGGAAGCCATGCTTCCGCGATGGTGGTGCTGGTGATCTCCTCGCCTGCAAGGTCGATGCGCTCGATAGGGCGTGTGGTGTCGGGCACCAACGGGGTATTGTTCATGACGCTGATTGCGGTGCCGTCCGTCCCGAATGCGGCCTGGGAGACCAACGCGTTCTGTCCCGGCTGGCCGACGAGTGTTCCGACCATCGCGGTCCGGGGGTCGCCTCCCATCCGCACAATGTGAAGAAAGACCCCGTTTGCGTCGAACACAGAGTAGCCTCGATGACCCGTATCTCCCATTACCACACGTCCATCCGTCAGGACCGCCATTGCGGCGGCATCACGAAAATCACCCGGCCCTTCGCCCTCCTGCCCGAACTCGTGCACGAAGCCGCCCCGGACATCAACGACGACAACGCGTACGGCCTGTATGTCGAAGACATGGAGCCGGCCAGCGGCGTCGAAGGCCACTGTATGCACGTTTCCGAACTGCTCCCAATCCGCGCCGGACAGGGAGCCAACCCGGTAGACTTCCTCGAAAACGGGTTCGAGCCAGCGGTCTTCCTCGGGGAGGCTGATGATCTCCTGGGCGGTCGTCGAAGCCGCGCACAGCAGCGTGACCGACAGATTCCAGCATCCCAAACGCAAACGGGGCTGCCAGGAGGGATTGCTCACCGTCCCACCAGTCGCTTCACCACTACCGACTTGACGTCCATCTCGTCCCGCTCGATGAACGCGGCCAGCCCGTCCGGCCCGAAGGCGGCAAGCCCAACCGGGCGCACAGGAGTCTGCAATCGGATCGTACCCGCCGGAATCGTGCCGAGGTAACGACCGTCCATGTCCAGGACATCGACGGGGCCGTAGCGGTCTGCCGGATCCTCTCCGTGGCGCTGCACCCAGATTTCGCCGTCCCAGCCAGTCTTCAAGTTGCGGATGATGGAGACCTCTTCGAAGAACTCCAGCGCTTCGATCCGTTCGAGGGCCCTCCGGCGGCTGCTTTGGGAGGACTCGCGCACGCCGTTGACCACGATTCCTCCACCCCCGGCGTTGCCCGACTGCGCTTCCAGATCCTCCAGCCGACGCTGCTTTTCCGCTTCGATCACCCGGTTCGTCACGGGGATCGGCTGGAGGGGCCGCTTCAGGATTCGCCAAAGTCCCACTCCGGGAAGCGCGATCTTGACCGTGTAGGCCGTCGAGTCCGAAAACGCCACGCTTCCATCAGGGAGCACGCCCGCCAGCATGAGCGGACCAAACGTCTTTTGCGGCGGGAGCCCCATGGGGTCGCCGATTGGAAGCGAGTTCGGGTCTCCGTCCGGCAGCCAGCCTTCCGCAACCGTATCCTTGGCGGCCACCTCGGCCGTCAGCATGATGCGTTCCACCGGCCGTGTCGTATGCGGGGTGGTCCGCACCGAACCGCCCACGACGAGACCCAGCGCCTGGCCTCCTACTACTGAATAGACGGCTTGCCCGCCCGGATCCGGCAGAAGTTCCGTGAGTCTCAAGTTACCCGGCTCGGAAGGCATGCGGATCCTGCGTTCGAATTCCCCGTGGGCGTCGAACAGGTGGTATGCACGGTGACCGATATCGGCGATCGCCACCCGTCCGTCCCGCATGACCGCGAGTGCATCGGGACTCCGGAACTCGCCGGGACCGTCTCCCGGGCGACCGAAGGCGCGCACGAATTCTCCGTTGGTGCTCACCACGAAGATGCGGTCGTCCTGGCTGTCGAAGATGTACAGTTGCCCTGCACCGTCGAAACCCACCATGCGCACATTTCCGAATTGCTCCCAATCCTCTCCGGACAGGGAGCCGACCCGGTAGACTTCCTCGAATACGGGTTCGAGCCGGCGGTCTTCCGAAGGCAATTCGATGACCTCCTGGGCACCGGCCGACACCGCAGTCAACGGCCAAAGCAGTACGGAAATGATCCCGACGACCGACCCGACCCCGATTGAACTACTCCTGACTTCGCGCATTCTTCTGCTCATTTTCTCCCGAGTCCGCCTGCTGCTGGTGCACTCTGCTCGCCTGTTCCCTCTCCTTCCCCTCCGCCCCTTCCCCATTCAGATCCCCCAACCGCGCCGACAGTTGCCGATACAACGCACCCAACCCCCACACCGCCGCACCCACAATCAGCGCCAACAGCACCCAGCGCAGCGCCAGCGCCCAAAAGGCCGCGTCGTACGCAGGCGCCTGGAAGTCGTAGGCCGTCAGCACACCCCACCGCTCCGTCATCCAGTGCCAGGCCGTATGAGCGACCAGCGCCGAGAGCAGAATCGCGCCGATCCGCGGCGTCATCACCTTCTTGAAGAGCAGCGCCAGCCCAGGGACCATGAAGAGCAGGGCGAAGAGCTGGCCGAACTCGACCCCGACGTTGAATGCGAGCAGCGACGTGTAGAGGTGCGTGCCGGCGAACTGGAGCGACTCCCTCAGCAGGAAGGAGAAGCCGAAGCCGTGCACGAGGCCGAAGCCGAAGGCCCACACCCAGCGCCGCCTGAGCGTCTTGCCGACGATGTTCTCCAGCGCCATGAAGACGATCGACGCGGCGATGAGCATCTCGATCAGCGGGGGGAACCAGAGCGCGTTGGGCGCCAGGCCGAGCACCGAGGCGCCCAGCGTGATCGAGTGCGCGGCGGTGAACGCGGTCACCACCGAGACCAGCGGCCAGAAACGCCGGATCGGGATCACCAGGCAGAGCAGGAAGAGGAGGTGGTCGATCCCGTCCAGGATGTGCGCGAAGCCGAGCGCTACGAAGCGCAGGAAGGCCTGGTGCCACCTGGGGTCGAGCCGCACGCGCCCGGGATTCCCCGTGTACTGGAACACGCGTTCCGCGCCGGCGGGGGTGATGAAGCGT
Source organism: Gemmatimonadota bacterium (assembly GCA_026713345.1). Taxonomy (GTDB): domain Bacteria; phylum Gemmatimonadota; class Gemmatimonadetes; order Longimicrobiales; family Gaopeijiaceae; genus Bin94. The sequence goes on from JAPOOQ010000184.1 coordinate 9,129, forward strand.
AGCACGGTAGTGGTGCGGAGGCCGAGGTGGGCCCACGCCGGATCGATCGAGAAGCGCGCCTCGGCCGACTCGATGGGCGTGCGGAGGATGACGTCCAGCATGGCCTGTTCCAGCACCAGGTCGGTATCGGGGGCGAGGGGTGGGGCGCGGATGTGGGCGAGGGCGCGGTCGTAGGCCGCGAAGGAGGGGTCGGAGGGCAGCGAGATGCGAGCCGCGACGACGGTAGGGGTGGGGAGCCGGGTGGACTCCTCGAACAGCGTGACGTAGTCGGCGATCCAGATCTTCGCCTGGTCCGCAATGAGCTCGCTGGCCTCCTCGATCTCGACGTAGCCGGGGCCGCGCACGGGGAAGTTTACGTCCCGCATCGAGGTGAGCGGGACCCGCAGGACGAGCCACAGGGAGCCGTCCTCGGCCTTGACGAAGGTGCGGACGACCACATCGGCGGGGATATCGTGGGGTGGGACGCGCGCTACCCCTGCGCTAGCGGCAGGCGTCGTGGCCGCCGCTGCGACCGGCGGCGCCAGCGCTGCGAGCACCGCCAGTAGCACGAGAACCAGCGATTTGTGTCCGTTCATGGGTTCGCAATCTCGCTCGCAACGCGCAATCCCGCTATCCGCACGCCTCCAGCGGCCCGTCCCGCCTTCCCTCACCTTTGCCAACGCACGATCATCGCCGTACTTTGCCCCAAGTCAGCAACATGTCCGTACCACCGAGGGAGCTTCCCCATGAAGCGCAATGTTCTCATCGTCGTGATTCTGGTGTTGGTCGCCGCGGGAATCTACGTGGCCCAGGACCGCCTGCAGACCGCGTCCGCCAGCACCGCCGACGCCCCGATCTTCGAGGTCGATCCGTTCTGGCCCCAGCCGCTGCCGAACCACTGGGTGCTCGGGTCGGTGGTAGGCGTCGGGGTCGATTCGCGGGACCACGTCTACATCATCCACCGGCAGGCGCCTCTCAACGAGCGGACCGAGATCGGCGCGGCGCAGGATCCGCCCACCAGCGAGTGCTGCGTTCCGGCTCCATACGTGCTCGAGTTCGACCCGGATGGCAACCTGGCGAATTCCTGGGGCGGGCCCGGCGAGGGGTACACCTGGCCCACCTCCAACCACGGGATCACCGTCGATCCGATGGACAACATCTGGATCGGGGGCAACGGCAGGGATTCGCACATCCTCAAGTTCTCGCGCGACGGAGAATTCCTCGCCTCCTACGGGGAAGTGGGAGCCCAGATGCCCAGCAGCAACAGCGAGACGTCCTTCGGGAACGTGGCCAAGATCTCCTTCGACGCCGGCGCCAACGAGGCCTACCTGGCCGACGGGTACGTCAACAAGCGCGTCGCCGTGCTGGACATCAACACGGGCGAGCTGAAGCGGTTCTGGGGCGCCTACGGCAACACGCCGGACGACACCCGCATGGGCCCGTACGACCCGGACGCGCCGCTGCCGCAGCAGTTCCGCAACCCGGTCCACTGTGCGGATCCGGCCAACGACGACCACGTCTACGTTTGTGACCGCCAGGCCAACCGCATCCAGGTTTTCCGCAAGGACGGGACCTTCGTGGACGAGGTGCGGATCGCGCCGCGCACATTCGGCGATGGCTCCACCTGGGACATCGCCTTCTCGCGCGACCCCGAGCAGAAGTACATGTACGTGGCCGACGGAAAGAACATGAAGGTGTACGTGATGGACAGGATGAACCTGGAAGTCCTCACCAGCTTCGGCGACGGCGGCCGCCAGCCCGGCCTCTTCTTCGCGGTCCACTCGATCGCGACCGACTCGCAGGGCAACATCTACACGACAGAGACCTATGAGGGGAAGCGCGTCCAGAAGTTCACCTACATGGGCATGGGTCCCGTTACGGCGATGGATCAGGGCGCGCCATGGCCGCGAGGCAACTGAGCGTTGGACACCCGCAGAAGAAGGAGAGACGAAACCATGAAGACTTCCACACTTGCAATCCCGGCGCTGATCGCGGCCGCGCTCATGGCGGCGGGCTGTTCCCAGGGGGGTGACGGCGAAGGCGACACCGCCGACATGGAGGAGGTCAACCCCGCCATGCAGGAGATCACTCCCGCAGAGTCGGGGCCGATGACGTTCTTCATCACCAGCGCGGGGCCGGGCGACGGCGCCAACCTGGGCGGCCTCGAGGGGGCGGACGCCCACTGCGAGATGCTCGCCGATGCGCAGGGAGCCGGCGGGATGGGGTGGGCGGCCTACCTCAGCACGATCAACGAGGACGGAAGCGCGGCGGTCAACGCCCGCGACCGCATCGGCACCGGCCCGTGGCACAATCAGGCCGGCGTGCTGATCGCCAACAACGTCGACGAGCTCCACTCCGACGCCGCCAACCTCACCAAGGAGTCGATCCTGACCGAGATGGGCGGCATGGTCAGCGGCCGCGGCGACGAGGTCAACATGCACGACATCCTGACCGGGTCGAACATGGACGGGACCGCGATGACCGGCGACGGCTACAACAACTGCGGGAACTGGACCAGCAACGGTGAAGGAAGCACGGGGGTTGGCCACCATGACCGCACCGGCGGCGGCCAGAATCCCACGTCCTGGAATTCGGCCCACGGGTCGCGCGGCTGCAGCCAGGAGAACCTGCAGGGGACCGGCGGCAACGGCTTCTTCTACTGCTTCGCGACGGGCGGTTGATGCGGGCGGACCGGGTCGCGGTGCGCCGGGACCGGAGTTTCGAGCCTGCGGCTGAGGCTCTGGCCGGAGGCGCACGCACACTGGCCGCCATCGCCACGCTCGCACTTGCCGCGTGCAGCGTCGAGAGCGCGGACGGCGGGCCCGAAGCGGGCGACGCCGCTGCCGACGGCTATTTCACCTCCGAGGACGTCAACACCGTCTTCATCGAGGAGATGACCTGGTCCGAGGTCCGCGACGCCATCGACCGGGGCGCGACCACGGTGATCCTGCCCACTGCGGGGACCGAGCAGAACGGGCCCCACATGGTGACGGGGAAGCACCGCTACATCATCGAGGAGGCGAGCGACCGCATCGCGCGGGAGCTGGGCGACGCGCTGGTCGCGCCGACCGTCACCTACGTGCCGGAGGGTGGCGTCGACCCGCCGTCGGGGCACATGCGCTACGCCGGGACGATCACGCTGCCGAACGAGTTCTTCATGAAGCTGGTGGAGTACGCCGCGCGCAGCTTCCGGGCCCACGGGTTCACCGATATCGCCTTCATCGGCGACAGCGGGGGGAACCAGCGCGGGATGGAGGCGGTCGCCACGATGCTGAACGAGGAGTGGGGCGGCGAGGGATCGCGAGTCCACTTCATCGGCGACTACTACGCGAACAACGGGTTCCGTGACTGGCTCGTGGAGCAGGGCGAGGTCCCGGATTCGATCGGCGGCCACGCCGGCATCTCCGACACCTCGATTCTGCTCTACGTCGAGCCGCGGCACATTCGCCAGGACAAGCTCGCGCCGGGCGGCGGGTTCGACGGCAGCGGCGTGTCGGGCAATCCGACCCGGGCTTCGGCCGAGTATGGCGAGGTCGGGATGCGGATGCGGGTGGACGCGGCCGTTCGGCAGATCCGGGCCGCCAGGGGTTCGCGGTAGGTAACGCGCAGGGCCGGGCCCATCGTGGCGGCGGTCATCAAGGTCGCGGAACTGGGGGCTCCGAATCCCGTGGAACTCGACGAATTGCGGGTGCGGACCCGATCGGAGCGGCTGCTGACCCGACGCCGGCAGTGCATCCCCTACCGCGTTGTCACCGTCCGCACCGAGGCCTTCACGAACACCATCAACACCGATGTTCGGGGGAATGACGGAACTGCGATCCATGGACCACGAGTCCATCCATTCGATGGAGTGGATCCCGAGCGCGGCGATGCTGCGCGTCTATACGAAGCGGTTCATCGACAGGCTCGACAACTCCAGGATTGCGCTGGAACCGCTGGTGTGGTGAAGGCGGGTCGGGCGTCCGCTAATCCCGTCGCGCACGCCTGAGAACCAGCCACCTGCGAAACCTCCGCAGCGCGAGGGCGATTCCCGTCCATACCATCACCGTGGCGGCAAGCGAGCACAGGGCCGCGATCACCCTCCCGGCGATCCCCCAGTACTCTCCAGTATGGGCGTAGCGGAGGAATTCCTGGGCCCGGCGGCCCGCAGGCTCGTCGGCGAAGGTCTCCCAGGAGAGCGGTGTGCCGGTGGCAGCGTCGAGGGTCAGCGTGCCGGTCTTCTGCGGCTGGCCCTCGCCTCCGCCCCGGATCTCCACGCGGATCTCCCGGTCCCGGGCGCGGGGTAGCGTCAAGGTCAGGGATCGCCAGTTGGGGACCCACCCCCCCGCCCCCCTCAGCGCGGCCTCGAGATCGGCACTCTCCTGCTCCTCGCCCGCCTGCCCCTCAC
>JAPOOQ010000185.1 GCA_026713345.1 Gemmatimonadota bacterium
AGTTCCTCCTCGTCCCGTACGTCGGGGCGTGCATCCACACCCCGCCGCCGCCACCCAACCAAATGGTCTACGTCCAGATGGAGAAGGGTCAACGCGTGCCGGTCTCCTTCTGGGATCCCGTATGGATTCACGGCACCCTGACCGTGGACGAGACGACGAACCTGTACGGATCGGTGTCCTTCAAGATGGCTGGCAACTCGATCACGCCCTACGAGTGGTGACGAGCCGAGGCCCTGCGGCCATCGCGCGCGGGGGTGATGGAGTGACCTCTGGGTGGGTGGCCGGTGTCGCAGCGACCTGCTCCGTGCATTGTCTCATGACTCCCCTCCTGGCCACGGTCGCCCCGTTCATGGTCCTGGCCGAAGGCGCGGAATGGTGGATGTGGGGAGGGACCGCGTTCCTCGCTGTCGTGATGCTGGCGATCAGGCCGGGTCGGCATCGACCGGCGATTGCCGGCCTTGTTCTCGCAGGGGCCGCCATCTGGGCTGCCTCTCTGGCCGGTTGGTTCGAGCCTGCTCCGGAAATCGTCACGTCTCCCGTGGGGAGCCTTCTGATTGCCGGAGGCTTGCTGTGGAGCGCCCGGCTCTGTCGTGCCGAGGCCTGTTGACGATCGGGGTATCGACATGCAGGCCACGAGGGTTATCGTCCTGGATGATTGCGAGGCGCTTTCGCCACCGACGAAGGACACCATGCACTCCCAACGAGACACCCGGCAGCGACGGGCCATCCGTGCCGTCTTCCTCGACGTTGCGGGCCCGCTGACACCAGACGACGTTCTCGAACGCGCTCAGGCGCTCGCGCCCACGCTCGGGCTGGCCACGGTGTACCGAAACGTCAAGATGCTGGCTGAGAAGGGTTGGCTCACTGAAGTGGAACTCCCTGGGAGTGGCATGCGTTACGAACTGGCGGCTCGGCCTCACCATCACCATTTCATGTGCCGCGCCTGCGAAAAGGCGTTCGATATCCACCGTTGCCCCGAAGCAGTGGAGGATCTGGCTCCGGAAGGCTTCGAGGTCGATGACCACGAGGTGATCCTCTTCGGGCGTTGCCCGGCCTGCACCTGATCGCAGGACCGGATCACCAACCGCTGGACCCATCTTCGGCGCCTGTGCTCCCGGCGGCGAGCACGACGACCTCGATGGCAGCGTCGCGCAGCGTAACCGCGAGGGTGCGTCCGTCGGGGCTCGCGCTCGGCTGGAGTGCGCCGAACACGCCGGTCGTAACCTGTTCCGTCGCGCCGGTGAGGATGTCCACCCGCCACACCTGGAAGGGCCCGAAGCCGTCGTTGCGCGAGTAGAAGAGCGACGCACCGTCGGCGCTCCACTCGGGCGCGCTGTAGGGTTCGCCATTGGCAAAGGAGACAACGGCCGTGGGGGTTCCACCCGCTGCCGGCACTGTGTAAACGGTGACGCGTCCGTCCTCGCGCGAGCGTCCGTAGAAAGCCAGCCGCGCGCCGTCCGGCGAGAAGCGAGCTCCCATGGCAGAGCCCTGGAACCCGTCGAGCGGGACCCGGACAGGGTCGGAGGCTGCGCGGCCTGTCGCGGGATCGACGGCGATCGAGTAGACGGACCGCGGATTCCCCTCAAGCGGCGGGCCGTGACTGCTGAAGGCGAGCGACCGCCCGTCCGGACTCCAATCCGGCTCTCCGGTGTCCGCGCCCGGTCCGAACTGCGTGAGTCGTATGGGTCGCTCGCTCCCGCCAACGCGGACCAGCCATATGTCGTCGCTCTGCTCCAAGTGCCCGTGGAAGGCGAGCCACCGGGCGTCAGGCGACCACGCGGCGCCGTAGTCTTCGCCCTCCTCCGAGAGGAGCGCCCGGATCGTGCCGGTCGGGGCGCCCCCCGCATCGAGGTCAAGGACGCCCAGGTCGAATTCGATGGGCATGCGGACTCGTCGCCAGGAGAGGGTGATGAATCCCAGCGCCCCCCCGGCGGGGTGCCAGGAAGGCAGGAAGGCGCTGGTGGCACCTGCCGTCGTCACATCGGTGGGTTCCCCTCCGGTTGCCGGGACGAGGCCCACCGTGGTGCGCGTATGGTACACGCTGAGAGCGACGCGACCGTCGGCGAGCGGCGTGACCGCGAGCACGTCACGGCCGCTGCGCTCCAGTCTTTCGGCCGGGCCTCCCTCCACCGGCACGCGCCAGGCGACAAAGAGCGAGTCGTCGAGCCCCGCTGCCGCGAGATGGAGCGCTCTGCCCGTGGAGGACCACTCCACGCGGCGGTCCCATCCGAGCTGGAGGTCGGCGGCGAGCGTGTGCGTCTCGCCCGTCGCGATCTCCGTCATGTCCAGGGCCGCGCGTCCGCCCGCGGCGCGAAGGTACGCGACCGCGCGCCCGTCGGGCGATCGCGCAGGTGCCGTCCATCCCCCGGCGTCGTCGACCAGCACGGTCGCGTCGTCGAGCCCCGGTGCATACGCGACCCACGCGGTATCGGCGCCCGCGTGTCGAAGCGCGGTCACGGTCCCGTCGGGCAGCAATCGCGGATAGTCGATGCGTGCGTCCCCGGGATCCACGATGCGCGACTCCTGGCCGGTGGTCGGGTCCAGGGTCCAGACCCCGTGACTCTCGGGCCAGCGGTCGACGTACACGACGCGCGAACCGTCGGGCGACCAGGTCACCCGCGACCGTCCCGCTGGCGTCCTCGTCACCACGCGGCCGACCCCGGTCGCTACGTCGTAGACTGCGAGTGATCTGCTGTCCGCGGCATAATCGGCGAATACGACTCGATCGCCGGCAGGCGACGGGATGCCCGGGTAGGCGTCGTAGAGGTCTGTGTGGACGTGTCGTGCGAGCACGACGTCCGAGACCTCTTCGACATTGCTTCCGCACGCCGCCGCCATGAGGAGCGGCACTGCCTGGAGGCCGCGGCAAGCACGGATTGGCCGCAAACGCGGCCCACCGAGGGTGAAGCTCATCTGATCTCCTTCCGGCTATGCGCGTTACAAACGATAATACATTATCATGACGGCTCAGGCACTCGCACAGCCCCGGGATGCCGCATGAGCTGGGGACCTCGGGCCGTTTGCCGGTGCGCTAGCCTCCCAACAGCTCCGATAGCCGCGCCAGGCTGTATCCCAGATCGGGCCGCCGCATCAGCACATCCCTCATCGGATCGTCGTGCGTGGCCATCCGCTCCGGGACAGTGCGGATCGTATGGTCCGCGATCGAGAGACCGTCATCCACCTCGGACCAATCCAGCGGGGCCGAAACGGGCGCGCCGGGAAGAGGCCGAACGCAGTACGGAGCCACGATGAGCCGTCCGTGGCCGTTCTGCAGGAAGTCGACGTATACCTTGCCTTCGCGCTGGGACGGAAGCCGCGCAACGGTCGCAATCCCCTCCAGCTCCCGCACCGCCATCAGCGCCAACAGATGCCCGATGTTGCGCGAGTGCTCGTAGGTCACCTGCCTGCCCAGCGGCACCAGGACGTGCAGCCCCGTCGATCCGCTGGTCTTTACGAACGAGGGCAGCTGTATCTCGTCGCAGAGCTCCTTCAGGTACAGCGCAATCCGCACGACGTCGGCAAATGGCGCTTCCTTCGGATCCAGATCGAGCACGCAGAAATCCGGCCGCGAGATGTCGGCGACGCGGCTCTGCCAGATATGGAGCGGAATGCTGGCGCTGTTGGCGACGTAGAGAAGCGACTCGAGGTCGTCCGCG
>JAPOOQ010000186.1 GCA_026713345.1 Gemmatimonadota bacterium
AGCCGCCTCGCGATCGCCTCGCCGATCCCGCCGGTCGCTCCGGTGACCAGCGCGGTCCGCCGCGCCCCCGAGCCGGCACCACCCACCCCCCCCTCACTCACCCCTGTACTCCACCCAGTGCCGCGGCGTCTCCCACAGCACCACCCGCTCCAGCGTCGCCGGCTCCGGAATGTGCGCCGCCAGCCGCTCCCATATCCGCACCGCCAGGTTCTCCGTGGTCGGCACCACACCTTCCAGCCACGGGACGTCCAGGTTGAGGTTGCGGTGATCCAGATCGTCCACCACGCGCCCGTTGACGAGGTCCTTGAGGTCCTTGAGGTCCATCACGTACCCAGTCTCCGAATCGACCGGGCCGGCCACGGTCACCTCCAGCTCGTAGTTGTGGCCGTGCCAGTTCGGATTGGCGCAGTCGCCGAATACGCGCCGGTTCTCTTCATCGCTCAGATCCGGGCTGGCCAGGCGGTGGGCGGCGCTGAAGTGCAACCGCCGGGTGATTCGGACCTTGGGCATCGGTGTCCCTCCTGGCGGATGTATACTCGGATCCGCAGGGCTCTGACGCCGCCCTGTCGGTCCACGGCCCCGACCACCGACGCCGGGCCCACCCACAAAAGTAAAGGCCGGCGCCCCTGTGAAGGGAACGCCGGCCTCAACGTGCCGGAGGGTGTAAGCTGAAGCCCGGGGTCAACTCTTGGTGACTCCCCCTCCGGTTTCGCCGTCCCCGTGACCGAGGCATGACGTCTGCGGCGGGAGGTAGTCCCGGCTCTTCCAGTGTTGGCTCAAATACGAAGCCCTCCAGCACGAGCGAATAATGGGGCGTGGTCGGCCCAAGCGCAATAGTCTTGTGGTAAAGTGGTCCCAACGCGGCATGCCGGCGCCCTCTCCCGACATGCCCGCGCCCGCCGACCCCCCCGGACCGCCTACCCCTTCCCCGGAATCCCCGGCTCCGTCATCCCGCGCACATCCAGCGCCTCGTCCAGCTCCTCCGGCGCGACCACGCCCATTTCCTCCACCACCTCGCGCACCGACCGCCCCTCCGCCGCGGCCTTCTTCGCCACAACCGCGGCCTTGTCATACCCGATGTAGGCGTTCAGCGCGGTCGCGATCGACGGATTGCGCTCCAGCAGCTCCCGCGCGCGATCCGGCCGCGCCGTGATCCCCGCCACGCACCGGTCCGTGAACACGCCGGACGCATTCGCCAGCAGCGTGATCGACTCCAGCAGCGCGTCGGCGATCACCGGCATCATCACGTTGAGCTCGAAGTTGCCGCGCTGCCCCGCGATCGTGACGGTGGTGGTGTTCCCTGCGACGCGCGCGCAGACCATCATCATGGCCTCGCAGATCACCGGGTTCACCTTCCCCGGCATGATCGAGCTCCCAGGCTGCACCGCCGGCAACAGGATCTCCGAGATGCCCGACGTCGGGCCGCTCGCCAGCCAGCGGATGTCGTCGGCGATCTTCATCAGGCTCGCGGCGACGGTGTTGAGCGCGCCGGCCAGCGACACGCACGCATCCTTCCCGCCCTGGGCCTCGAAGTGGTCCTCCGCCTCGTGGAAGTCGATCCCGTAGCGGGCCGCGACCCGCGCGATCGTCCGCGCAGCGAACTCGGGGTGCGTGTTGATCCCGGACCCCGTCGCGGTGCCCCCCAGCGCGACCTCCGCCATCTCTTCGCCGGCGCGCTCCACCCGCTCGATCCCCTTCGCCACCTGGCGCGCATAGCCGCCGAACTCCTGCCCGAGCCGGACCGGGGTCGCGTCCATGAGGTGGGTGCGCCCGGACTTCACGATCCCGTCGAAGTCGCGCGCCTTCCTGCCGAGCGCGCTCTGGAGGAGGGCCAGCGCGGGGACCAGCTCGTCGTTGATCGCCGCCCGGCAGGAGATGTGGATCGCCGTCGGGATGATGTCGTTGGACGACTGGCCGTAGTTGACGTGGTCGTTGGGGTGGACATGCGCCGCGCCAGCAAGCGCCTTGTTGGCCAGCGCCGCGATCCCCTCGTTCGCGTTCATGTTCGTGGACGTGCCCGACCCGGTCTGGTAGATGTCGAGCGGGAAGTGGTCGTCCCACTGGCCCTCGGCCACCGCATTCGACGCGGCGGCGATCGGCCCGGTCAACTCGGTCGCGACCAGCCCCAGCTCCGCGTTCGTCTCGGCGGCCGCCCCCTTCAGCCGTCCCAGCGCCTCGATGAACCGCCGGGTGAAGCGCCGACCGCTGATGGGAAAGTTCAGAGCGGCGCGCTGGGTCTGGGCGCCGTAGAGGGCGTCGGCGGGTACGCGGACCTCGCCGAGGGAATCCTTCTCGATTCGATGGGAGTCGGTCATGATCGTATTGTGGATTGGGTTGGGGTGGGTGGGATAGGATGATGACAGAGCCGGGATAAGTATAGCGCGCCGCCGCGAGGGCGGCGGAAGGTGAGCCGAGAAGGATGAGCGGAAGCAGCGCGAAGAGCCCGCGAGAGGCGCCGCACCGCCCGGCGCGCCCGGTCGCCCTTGTCACCGGCGGAGGCGTCCGCGTCGGCAGGGCCATCGCGCTCGGGCTGGCGGAAGAAGGCTACGACCTCGTTGTGCACTACCACACCTCTGCGGCAAGTGCCCGGGAAGTCGCGGATGTCGCCAGCCGACTGGGGAGGCGCGTACACCTGGTCCGGGCCAACCTCTCGCTCACGCGCGAAGCGGTGCGCGTGGCCCGGGCGGTGGACGAGCACTTCGGGAGACTCGACCTCCTCGTGAACTCGGCGTCGACCTTCGCCGCTGGCGATCTCCTGGCGGTCACTGCTGACGAGTGGGACGCAGTCATGGCGGTGAACCTGCGCGCGCCGTTCCTGCTGGTGCGTGAGACGGCAGCGCTGTTGCGGGCTTCCCGGGGATCGGTCATCAACATCGTCGACCTCGCCGCGCTGCAACCCTGGACGGGCTACCCGGCCCACTCGGTGTCGAAGGCGGCCCTGCTCCACCTGACGAGGGTCACGGCGCGCCGGCTCGCCCCCGAGGTGCGGGTCAACGCGATCGCACCCGGGGCCGTGCTGCTGCCGGCGCACTTCAGCGAAGCCGACGCCGAACGCGTGCGAGAGAGAGTGCCCCTGGGACGAATCGGCGACCCGGAGGATGTGGTGGGCGCCGTGCGCTTCCTCGCCGGGGACGAATACGTCACCGGTGAAGTGATCGTGGTCGATGGAGGGGCGGGGCTGGGGGGGTAGGGCGTGCTCGGACTCGCGCCTATCCCGGCAGGATCTCGACCCCCGCGCGCCGGGCCGCCCGAGCGAGCGACCGATCCAGCGTCGCGAGCGGCAGTCCCCGTCTCATCGCCAGTTCCAGGTACGCGGCGTCGTAGGTGGTCAGGTATTCGCGGCGAGCAAGTTCCAGAGTCTCCCTCAGCGCACGCTCGTCGGTGTGCGGGTCCGTCACGATCGGCAACCTGGCCAGGATGCCGAGGCACCGGGACACCCCCGTCCCGCTGATCCGGTTCCGTCGTTCGGCACCCGCCAGCACTTTACCCAGCTCCAGCCGCCAGAGTCCGGGCACGAGCGCCTGTCCCCCGTCTTCCAGCCCATCGAGCAACGCGTCGGCCTCGGGGATCCGTTCATCCTCGAGCAGCCATGCAACCGCCACGGAGCAGTCGAGTACGAACGAGTTCACCGCCGGCCCTCGTCACGCAGTTCCTTCCATTCGAGACCCTCCAGCCGCAGCCCATCGTCCAGGTTCCGCAGCTCCCGAATGGCGCCGGCCACGCCGGCCCGGGTCCCCTGCTCGGCGGGAACCAGACGGGCTACAGGCTTCCCCCGCCTGGTGATCAGCACTTCCTCACCGCGGGCGACCCTGGCCAGGAGCGACGAAAGGTGCGTCTTGGCTTCGAACGCGCCCACTTTCAGCATCGGTCCTCCAATAAACTAGTTGGATAAACTAGTAGGATAACCCCATCACCCCCCGTGCGCCAGGAACCGGCTCCCGCGGACCCACGGGGCGAGGTGGTCGTGGTCGACGGGGGCACGCTTTATTATGCTCTTGAGTAAAAATACTCAATAGTGTAACTTACCCTTATGACCACTTACCAGCGCCCTCACACGAAGACTCTCCTGAAGCGCTTGCGCGAAGAGCCGCGTTGGCTCCACATCGTGACCGGACCGCGTCAGACCGGCAAGACGACGCTGGTCCAGCAGGTCCTGGGAGCCATCCGCCGGCCTTCCCGGTACATCGCTGTAGACGCCCCTGACCCGGCCACCGTGCTGAGTGCCGCAGACTTCCAGACGCATCCCACTCAACTCGAAGCGCGGACTTCTCTCCCTCCTGTTGACCGGCGGGACTCGCGCTGGGTGGTTCGTCAGTGGGAGACGGCCCGCCTGGACGCCGAGAGATCGGAGCGGGGCTCGGTCCTGGTACTCGACGAGATTCAGAAGATCCCGAACTGGTCGGAGACCGTGAAGGGGCTCTGGGATGCCGATCGGCTCGAAGGCCTCCCGCTTCATGTCGTACTGCTTGGCTCGGCACCGCTCCTGATGCAACGCGGGCTGACCGAAAGCCTTGCCGGTCGCTACGAGGTCATCGATGTCGAGCACTGGTCCTTCGCCGAAATGGCGGCGGCGTTCGACTTCGATCTGGACAGGTATGTGTACTTCGGCGGCTATCCGGGCCCTGCACCGCTCATTCGCGACGAGACCCGGTGGCGAAGCTTCATTCACCGGTCGGTGATCGAGCCCAACATCGAGCGCGACATCCTGGCGCTGCAACGCGTGGACAAGCACATCCTCCTGAAGCGGCTCTTCGGCCTCGGTGCGGAATACTCCGGACAGATCCTCTCCTACAACAAGATGCTCGGCCAACTCGACGACGCCGGCAATACGACCACCCTGGCCCGCTACCTCGATCTTCTGTCCAGTGCCGGCCTGATCACGGGCCTCTCGAAGTACGCCGGTCGTCCCCATCGGCGCAGGGCTTCGAGCCCCAAGCTCAACGTCCTCAACACCGCGCTAATGTCGGTCCATTCGGATTACACCTTCGAGCAGGCGAGGGCGGACCGGACGTTCTGGGGACACCTCGTGGAGAGCGCCGTTGGCGCCCATCTGGTCAACACCGGCCATCCCGAATACCGCGTCTACTATTGGCGTGACAGGGGACGGGAGGTGGACTTCATCCTGGAGCACGGGCGAAAGCTGGTGGCATTCGAAGTCAAGAGCGGCAAGCGGCGCGGAAACGTGAGCGGGCTGGACGCATTCGGGCAGGGGTTCGGGCTCAAGGCATCCCACATCGTTGGCCGGGGTGGAATCCCCGTCCCGGAGTTCCTGCTGACCCCCGCGAAGGAGTGGTTCGGGGAATCATGAAGCACTTCGTCGAGCGGACGTGCACGGTGGTCCGGGAACACCGGAAGGAAACCACCGGTGAGACGAAGTCGCACCCCGCGCATGCGATCGAGCCACGCCCCCTGGAGTCGTTTCGCGAGGAGGACGCTTATGTCCTGCTCGGGCCTCCCGGATCCGGTAAGACGGTGGCGTTCGAGCACGAGGCTGCTGCGGAAGGGGGACACTACGTCACCGCGCGAGACTTCATGACCTTCGCTGCAGAGCCCGACCGGGAAGGCAAGACCCTCTTCATCGACGGCCTTGACGAGATGCGGGCCGGCGCCTCCGGTGGACGCACGCCGTTCGGCGCGATCCGAGCGAAGCTCCAGCGCCTGGGACGCCCGCCCTTCCGGCTTTCCTGCCGGGAGGCGGACTGGTTCGGCACCAACGACAGGGAGCGCCTGAGGACCGTTGCCCCGAATCGTGAGGTGCGGGTGCTGCAGCTTGATCCGCTGTCGGATCAGGGAGTTCTCCATATCCTGGAGCGGAACCACGGCGTCGACGATCCGGCAACATTCGTGGCCGAAGCCCGAAAGCGGGGTGTGGACGACCTGCTCCGGAATCCGCAGAACCTCCGAATGCTCGCGGAAGCCGTGGCTGAGGCGGACGAATGGCCGCGGACGAGGGCCGAGACCTTCGACATGGCCTGCCGAGAGCTGGTCTCCGAGGAGAATCCCGAGCACCAGATCGCGTGCGACGACACGTTCGACACGACGACTCTGCTGGATGCAGCAGGATATCTCTGCGCCCTCCTGCTTCTCGCAGGCAAGGGGGGGGTCACCCGGCCCGGCACCGTGGCGGACGCGAATCACCCTCGCCTGGATCAAGTCCCTCGGGTTAACCAGCAGCTCCTTCGGCGCGTGGTGGGTTCCAATCTGTTCGCCATGCCCTCCGAGGGGCGCCTGGCTCCGGAGCACAGGCAGATCGCCGAGTTCCTGGCGGCGCGACATCTGGCGGCGCGGATTGCCGACGGGCTTCCGGTCGGGCGCGGGCTATCCCTGATGACCGGCTTTGATGGCGGCATCATCTCCGAGTATCGAGGTCTTGCCGCCTGGTTGGCGGCTCACAGCCACCCGGCTCGGGCCGAGATCATCGAGCGCGACCCCCTGGGTGTGGTTCTCTACGGGGATGTTCAGCAGTTCGGCCCTCACGAGAAGCGTCTTCTCTTCCAGGCCTTGAAGTCGGAGATCGACCAGAATCCCTGGCTGGTGTCCTCAACGAGTTCGGACTCGCCGCTACGGTCCCTTGTCGGTCCGGACCTGGAGGACGATATCCGGCAGGCGCTGATTAGTCCGGCCGGAGACGAAGCGCACCAGAACTTCGTTCTACTGATCGTCGAGGCAATTCGGGACGCGGCCCCCAGTCCCGAATTTGCGGATCCGCTGATGGCCATTGTTCGGGACGATTCCTGGCGACCGACCACCAGATGCGCCGCCCTGGAAGCATACATCCGAGCCCGCCGGGATGACCGCGGCGTCGCCGTGACGCTTCGGAGATTGCTTGATGATCTCTACGCCGGTGTAGTGACGACCCGGCATGACGACCTGTTGGGCATCCTGCTGGCGGAGCTGTATCCGGAGGACCTGCCGGTAGCGGATCTGGTCGGCTACCTGCGTGAACCGGCTCGGCGCAACCTGTCGATTCGTTATGTCCGGTTCTGGACGGATGACCTGATCGAGAAGTCGACGGTTTGGCAAATGGTCCAACTGCTCGATCTCCTCAGAGTCCCGATGGAGCGGGTGCGGGCGGCATCAGGGACATCGCCGAACGATCTCCGCTTGGTGGTGCGACCCCCGATGGTGCTCTTGCGACACCTGCTTGAGCGTTCGCCGCAGAGTGTGTCGCAGGAGCAGATCATCTACTGGCTCGACTTCGCGGCTTGGGTGGAACTCAACATTGGGGACTGGGCCGACGATGCCGAGTTCTTCCGCAATTGGCTCTCCGGCCGACCCGACATATACAAGGCGATCGTCGAGAATGGTGTGACCAAATGCCGGGAGGAAGGCAACTTCCCGTCGTGTATGCGTCGTGTGAAACAAACCCTCTTGGTCCTCCGGCCGAGTCCACCGCAGGACTACGCAGTCTGGTGTGCGGATCAAGCCCTCGGTTCGCCGAATGCCAGCGTGGCTCGGTGGTTCGTACGGGAGTCGGCGGAGGTGGTCCTCGACGAGAAGAAGCCTGGCCAGCGACAAAGGCAAGCGGTCGCGCGGAAGCTCCGCGACGACACCCGCCTCGGTCGATTGTTCGATGGCAGGTTGGGTTATCTCCTGAAGGGGGAACGCGGAACCCCGAAAGCGCGCCCGGCCCGGAAGGACACTCGCTTCGACGAGCTCAGAGGAGTGTTCAACGAGAACGAGTCGGCACTACGCGGCAACGAGTGTCCGGCGAACCTGCTCCATACCCTTGCCGTAGCCTACTTCGACGGCTACTCGGATGTCTCCGGCGAAACCCCCAGGGAGCGGCTGCAATACCTGCTCGGCCCCGACGACGACCTCGTGGAGGCCGCCCTGGCCGGCTTGAGGGGAACGATTTGCCGACCGGACCTCCCCATGTGGACCGAGGTCTCGAAGTTGGCCACCGAAGGACGGGCTCACTACCTGGCATATCCGCTCATGGCGGGGTTGCAGGAGTTCTCCGAGACGGCGGAGACCAACAGCCGCGAGCTCGGCGACTCGCAGACGCGATTGGCTGTTGCCGTTCACTTCGCTGTTCCCAGGATGAGTCAGCGAAATCATTCGAAGCTCCCACCTGGCTGGCTTCGCGGCTGCCTGGCGCGCGACCCGGATGTGGTTGCAGAGGTTTGGTCCCGCTGTGCCCGCGCTCAGCTCCTCCGAGGGGACGGATTCCTGCCGGACGCTGGTCGCCTGGCTCGCGAACGTGGGTACGAACAGCTCGCACAGGCGGCGTCGGTGCCACTCCTCAAGGTCTTTCCGGTCCGCTGCAAGGCGGCGCAGCTTCCCATTTTGGCGAACCTCCTCGCAGCCGCCATCGCGCACGCGGACAGGACGCAGCTGCTGGAGCTGATCGACACCAAGCTTGCCTACGGAAGCATGAACTCAGGTCAAAGGGTATACTGGCTCACGGCGGGCCTGCTCCTTCAGCCGAATGCGTATGGCGATCGGTTGGAGTCGTATGTCTCCGGCAAGGTGCGGCGGATCCAGCGGTTGGCAGAAATGACGCACGGACCCGCCGTCCTGCATACCGTGTGGAATCAGTTGGACGCGACCGCCCTCTCGAAGCTGATTCGCCTGATCGGACCCTACACTGCCGCACCGCCAAACACGGGCGAAGTCTATTCGGTGACCTGGCCGATACAGGCTGACCGGACTCTTCACAGTTTTATCAATCGGCTCCCGGGGGACACTTCGGCGGCTGCCCGGAGCGCGCTCCAGTCGCCGGGCGCCGACCACCGCCCCCCCCAACCCCCCACCCCAACTCAGGCAACCCTCCCCAAGCC
>JAPOOQ010000187.1 GCA_026713345.1 Gemmatimonadota bacterium
CCATTCTGGCGCCCGGGTGTGAGCGGCAATCGCCCGACGCAGGTGCCGCCGACCCCGAGCCGACCTTCACCGTCTGGGACTCCGCCGGGATCGAGATCGTGGAGAATCATGCGCCTGAGCGCGCGCCGGGCGAGTTCTGGACCATTGGCCCCGAACCGGAGTTCGTGCTGGGCGGGGCGGACGACCTCGATGCACCTGTCGCCGACTCCGATCAATTGATTTGGGACGTGGTCGGTCTCGCCCGCCTGGAAGACGACCGGATAGCGGTCCTGTCATCGATGGGCAAGCAACTCCTCCTCTTTGAGCCCTCGGGAGCGCTCTCCAGAACGATTGGCCGGGCGGGGGAAGGCCCAGGCGAATTTCGGAAACCCGAGTGGATGCAGTACCTGCCGCCGGACACCCTGGTCGTCTGGGACTACTTCATGAGCTCGATCAGCTATTTCGATACCGCCGGGAATCTCCTGAGAGAACGCAGGGTCGACCAGGCGCGGCTGCGGGAGGCCGGAGCGTCCGGCGAGGCGTTTGTGCGTCCGTTGCCGGATGGAGCCTTTGTCGTGTCCGTGCGCGGCGGGCCAGACAGCGAGTTGTATGAATCGCAGGGATGGAATCCACGGACATCCTCGCTCATGACCTATGATGGGCGTGTCGGGAACTACGCGAGGATCGACGACAGCTATCGCCCGCAGGTGCTCGGTCCAAGGTCCGGCATCACGACCGGCGGAGATCCACCCTCGATCTACTTGAGCGGGCGCGGCAGGAACGAGATCCGTCAGCTTTCGCTGGACGGAGTCCTCCTGCGAATCGTACGACGCACGAACGATCCGATACCAGTCACCGATCGGGCATACCGGAACATCGTGGAGAGGGCGTACCTGTCCGCGGAGGCGATGGGGTCACCGGTGCCGCGAGACATCGTGCAACAGATGGTTGAGAGGGAGGAAACCCACCCGCCGACAGCCGGCGTCCTCGCGGATCCGGAGGGGTATCTCTGGGTCAGGGAGTGGTCGCGTTCGGAATCGGGGACCCCGGACCAGTGGAGCGTCTTCAACCCGGAGGGACGATGGCTCGGAGTTCTGCCGTTACCGTGGGCTCCCGATCCAGCGGAGCCCAATTCGTGCGGAGGGAATAGGCGGGTTCTATGCTGGGTCGACAGGGACTTCTTTCTGGTCGTCAGGCAGGACGAACTGGGGGTTGAGCGGGTGGAGGGGTACCGGATTCGGCGGGGTGGATAGCGACGGCGGCTGCAGCCGCCCCCAGGCTGACGCGAATGAGCGCCCACAAGGCGGGAGAGGAGAGAAAATGCTTGGGCGACTTGGTTTAGCAGCCCGTGGACAAAACCCCCGCGGCATTCGAGCGGCGATGCATCCGCTTTGGACCGCTTCGCCCACCCGGCCACACTGTAGTGTATGCTTTACGAAATGTCGTGTTCTCTTTACAGTTCACGTCCTCAAAGCTCCGCTCTTCGTTGCCTTTCTCGGGGTTGCCCCGTGCATGCTGGCGTGCGATCCGGCCCCGGCCGATGAGAGCGGGGACGTCGAAGAGCCGACCGTCACCGTCTGGGACTCCGCCGGCATCGAGATCGTGGAGAATCACGCGCCCGAGCACGCGCCGGGCGAGTTCTGGACCTTCGACACCGTGCCGGAGATCGTGGTGAACGACGACTCTGCCCGGCTGGATAGGACGGCGGGACTTGCACGGCTGGCGGACGGAAGGGTTGCGACGCTTTCCTTCACCAACAAACAGGTCTTCATCTTCGAGCCTTCGGGGGAGCTGTCGCGCACCATCGGTCGCGCGGGGGAAGGCCCCGGCGAGTTCGGCATACCGGAGGGGATGCACTACCTCCCCCCCGACACGCTGGTCGTCTGGGAGCGCTTCTTGACGGCGATCCACTACTTCGACACCGCCGGGACGCTCCTCAAGGAGAGATCGGTCGACTATGCCACGCTGATGGAGCATGGGGCCACCTATGAGAATCCGTTGAGGCTTGTCTTGCCGGACGGGTCCTTCCTGATGGGAATCCAGGCCAAACCCGACGGCGCGCAGGAGGAGGACTGCTCACACTTGTCGACAACGGTCAGCTTCGAGGGTCAGGACCCGGTCCCCTTGCCTGGTGAGCATCTGGTCAGGATCGACACAGCCGACGCTGCCCATCCCTTTGGGTGTTTCCGTGCCGGATCCCGCATAGCGGTGGGGGGTGATCCCCCGTCGGTCTACATCAGCAACCGGGGCGACGAGGTCCATCAGCGATCGCTGGACGGGACGCTGGTGCGCATCATCCGTCGCTCCACCGAGCCGCCGCCCGTCACCGACAAGGCTTGGAACGCGGAGTTGGAAAACTGGGAACAAGCCCAGGAGGCAAGGAGCATGGGCCGGGGAACAGGGACCAGTCGCGAACGTCCGAGGAGGGTGGCGTACCCCGCGATTGAAGCTCTCATCGTGGACACCGAGGGGAATCTCTGGACCAAGGAGTGGTCGGCGTCGGAGTCGGGCATTCCCGACCAGTGGAGCGTGTTCGATCCGGAGGGGGTGTGGCTGGGCGTCCTTCCGGTGCCGCCGAAACCGCAACCCATGGATCTCTTCCTGTGCACGCTGTTTGACCCCTGCTGGGTAGGGAAGGACTTTCTCCTGATGATCCGCAGGGACGAGCTGGGGGTCGAGAGGGTGGAGGGGTACCGGATCCGGCGGGACAGCCGATGATCGTGCTCGGCGCCCGTGCCCGGTCGCGTGGGTTTCTTGTACCGGCTATCTCACCTCGGGCGGAAGGCGTTTGACCACCACCGTGGGCACGTCGAGCTCGTCGTGCTCGACGTAGGCGGCCAGCCCGCCGGGCCCGAACGCCGCAAACATGATGGCTCCGCTCTGTGCGGGAAAAGTCCCGACGTACCGACCATCGGCACTGATGACGTCGATGGGCGACACCGGGGCCGCGGAGGTGTCGAGATTGAATCCCGCAGGCTTTATCATACCGCCGGTCACGTGATCCTCCCACGGGTAGCCGTCCTGCGGAGTGCGTCGCACCCAGACGCCGCCCGTCCAGGTGGCTCTCAGGTCGTCAACAACCGGGATTCTCGCAAAGACCGGATAGTCCCGGTCAAGTTCGAAAAAGCTGTCATCGACAACGACGGACCCCTGTCTCCCTGCGAATGTCCGCTTGAGCTCCGCGGCCTCCAACTCGCGCTGCTCATGATACCGGTCCCGCTCCTCCTCCGTCACCGCGCGCGCCTCGACCGGTCTGGTCAACACCCGGTCGACGGTCCCGTCGGGCATGGCGAACTTGATCGCATATCCGGTGGAGTCCGAGAAAACAAACCCGCCGCCGGGCAGGACGTCGAACAGGAGCTTCGGCGCAAAGGCGGGCAAAGGATCCCGGTCGGTCCCCGGGGGAACCCAGGCCCCGACGAGCTCCTCAACGCGGGCGTGGCTCCCGTCGAGGCTCAAGCGCTCGAGCACTCTGGGGCCTGGGCGCGACCCGAACCGGAGCGAGCGGCCGCCTTCCGCGGTCACGGAGGCCTGCATGCCGAGCGTGCGATGGACATAGCCGAGCAGCGTTCCGCCGGCCTCCCCCCGCTGAAGGGAAAAACTGTTGCTGCCGCTGACGCCAAGCCCCTGCGCCAGCCTGGAGAGCTGGTTCGGCTCGGCAGCCTCGTTCCCGGCGTCCGAAGGAAACCGAACCATCCGGTCGAACTCGCCCCCCGGTCGGAAGACGTGGTACGCCCTGTGACCATAGTCGGGCACAACCGTCGTCCCGTCCCGGAGGACAACGGCGGAGTTGGCACCCCGAAACTCCCCCGGCCCGTCCCCGGTACGACCGAACGCCCTCACGAGCTCGCCACGGGAGTCCACGACCAGTATCCGCATGTCGCCGCCACCCGGTCCGACATCGGTGATGTGAAGGTTGCCGGAAGCGTCAAACGCCAGGGATGTGATGGAGGTCAGCAACTCCCACTCCGCACCGCCGTTGCCCACCCGGAACACGTCGCCGAACTCGGCGGCAAGCTCGAGGTCCTCCGAGGGAAGCTCGACGACACGGGCCTGGGAGGCCAGCGGGCTGCTGAATCCGACGACGGCCAGCACGCTGGCGACCGCGATCACGAGGACGCGGGAGTGGGTGGTGAGGTTGCGAGCACCCATTCGGCTTTCTCCTTGGGGACGGATGGGCTGTTATGCACCGCCAAATGATGGCGACGCCTACCCAATAGTGGGGCATGGAGCGGGCCTTCGCGCAAGGGCGACCAGGGCGTCGACCCGTCGCGATCTCAACCGCTTCACTGGCCCGCTCGCCGACACTCGCCCATCCTTCACGCACTCGGGCGCGAAATTACTTTGTGATCGTCCGGCAGGACGAACTTGGCGTGGAAAGGGTGGAGGGGTACCGGATCCGGCGGGGTGGGTAGCCCCCCCGCGGAGAATGCACTGAATGGCCATGCTCGACGCACAGATCAGGCGAGGACTTCGCTACCTCGCGCCCTACAAGCGCCGCCTCGCCGCCATCCTGACGATCAACCTCGCGGGCACCGCGCTCGCGCTCTACATCCCCTTCCTCACGCGCTCGCTCGTCGACGACGCGCTGCTGGGGCAGGACACGGACGCCCTGGTGCGGATCGTCGGCCTCTTCGCGGCGGTCACGGTGGCCAGCTTTGTGCTGAATTTCGTCAGCGGGATGCGCTACACGAAGGTCTCGGCCGAGATCCTCTTCGACATGCGCCTCACGGTGTACCGGCACCTGCAGCGGCTGTCACCCCGATTCTTTGCGCGCACCCCGCTCGGCGAGATCA
>JAPOOQ010000188.1 GCA_026713345.1 Gemmatimonadota bacterium
GTTGGGAGCGCGAAGGCGAAGAGGACGAGTTCTTCTACCGCTTCTCGCCCAACGCCTACGCGATCGGGTTCAACGTGATCATTTACTTCATGACCCACTGATGTCGCGCTACCCCACCCGCCCGGGCCTGCGCGCAGGGCCGGGGCCGATCACCCGCGCGCGGAGGGCGATTTGAGCGACTGGTGGGCCGAGGGCCTCCTCTTCGAGAACTGCAATTGCACCGCGGTCTGCCCGGGGCACATCCACTTCAGCCAGAAGTGCACGCACGAGGTCTGTCACGGGTTCTGGGCGATCCGGTTCGACGGGGGGCGCGCCGGAGACGTGGACCTCGCGGGGGTCGACGTGGTGGTGGTGTACGAGACGCCGCAGGTGATGGTGGACGGGGGATGGAAGCAGGTGATCGTCGTGTCGGACCGGGCGACGGCGGCGCAGCGGCGGGGCGTGGAGGAGATCCTGACGGGGATGCGGGGCGGGCCCTGGGAGATCCTCGCGAGGTTCGTGGAAGATGCGAGGCCGACGCGGAGCGCCCGGATCCGGATCGAGGAGGCGCCGGGGCGGAAGTCGGTGACGGTGAAGGGCGTGCTCGAAGGGGCGGTGGAGGCGATCCGGGGGCGGAACCGCACGGAGCCGGTCACCTTCGAGAACATCTACAACCAGATCCACGACACCAGCCAGACGATCGCCCGCGGCTCGACCCGGTACGACGATGGCGAGATCGTGATTGCGAACGAGGGCACGCACGGACTCTGGTCGCGGTTTCGCTGGTCGGCCGGGTAGGGATGCACATGGCGGCGGCAACCCCGTCCCAGGCCTGTTGTAGCCCTCGTAGTGGCCTCGAACAGCCGTCGCGATGAGCTTTTGGCCTGTTTTCGCGATGTGGCTGGCCATGACGGCCGTCATGATGGCGCCGGTGGTGTATCCGTGGTTGCGGGCGCTGTGGAGGATCGCCGGGCGCGGGGTACCCGGCGCACCGATGGTCGCCACCGTCCCCTTCGCGGGCGGCTACACGATCGCCTGGGCCGGATTCAGCGCAGCCGCGGCGGCCGTTCACATGACCCTGTCCGCCATGCACCTGCCCATCCCCTTCGCAATGGACGCGCCGGTCCTCTCGGCGACGGCGCTCGGACTCGCGGGCACATTCCAGTTCACCAAACTCAAGGAGGCGTGCCTGTCCCACTGCCGGTCCCCGGCAGGATTCCTGCTCACCCGATGGCGCCCCGGCGCGGCCGCCTCCGCCCGGCTCGGACTCGAACATGGCCTGTACTGCGTCGGCTGCTGCTGGGCCCTCATGGCGCTGGCCCTCGCGGTGGGCATGATCGACCTGCTCTGGATGGGCGTCCTCATGGCGGTGATGGTCGCGGAGACCACGCTGCCCTTTGGCGCCCGCCTCACCCGGCCGGTGGGCGTCGCCCTGCTCGTGGCCGGTGCGGCTCTAGTGGTCATGTCGCAAGTTGTCAATTGACAGGCGACAAACTGGCGCGTGACCTTCCGGTTCGAAGACGGCGCGGCAGTCGACGTGGACTACGTGGACTATCACTGAGAGAGGACCGACCATGGGCATGCAGAACCCACCGCACCCGGGCGGTATCGTAAAGCGGCAGTGCCTGGAACCCCTGGGGTTGACCGTCACCCGGGCCGCCGAGGGATTGGGCGTCACCCGGCAGGCCTTGTCAGAACTGGTTAACGGTCGCACGGGGATCTCGGTGGAGATGGCGATACGGCTGTCAAAGGCCTTCGGCTCGAAGCCCGAGACGTGGCTGGGAATGCAGATGGCCTACGACCTCTGGCAGGCGCGCAGCCGGGCCGGGGAGATCGCTGTGGAGCGTTTTGTCGCGGCGTGAGCCGGCCGCGCTGCGCATGACCCGGGTGCATCCGATCTGATCCAACCGGAGATCAGGCTTACCTTTCCCGCATGAACGTTGCCCTCTTCGTCACCTGCCTCGCCGACCACTACTTCGCAGACGCGGCGGCCGACACTGTCCGCCTTCTCCGCCACCTCGGCTGCACCGTCGCCTTCCCCGACGCGCAGACCTGCTGCGGCCAGCCCGCCTACAACGCGGGCCGAAACGCCGAGGCCCTGCGCATGGCCCGTCACACGATCGACACTTTCGCGGGGGCCGACGCGGTCATCGTCCCCAGCGGCTCGTGCGCCACGATGGTCAAGAAGTTCTATCCCCGTCTGGCGGGGGAGGCGACCGCCCTCGCCGACCGCACCTGGGAGCTGGGCGAGTTCATTGTGCGGCACCTCGGCGTCACCGAACTGGGCGATGGCCTCGCAGGACGCAGCGTGGCCATCCACCAGGGGTGCCATGCCCTTCGCGAACTCCGCCTGGAGTCGGAACCGGCGGTCCTGCTCCAGGGGGCGGGCGCCGAGGTCGTCCCCTGGGATGCCCAGGATGAGTGCTGCGGCTTCGGGGGCCTCTTTTCGGTGAAGATGTCCGCGGTCTCGGCGGCGATGGCGGACCGGAAGCTGGACACGCTGCCGGAGGTCGACTGGGTGGTGTCGGGCGACGGCGGATGTGTGCTTCACCTCGACGGCCGCAGCCGGGCCCGCCGTCTGGGGATCGAATTCGTGCATCTCGCGACGGCGCTCTGGCGGGGCGTGGCGGCGGCCACCTGACATGCGCGCACGAATCAACGAGTACGCGGCCCGCGCAACCGAAGCCATCCGCGAGGACCCGGAAGTTCGCGAATCCGTCACCGGTGCCACCCTCGCCTTCGACCGGAAGCGCCGCCGTGCCTACGCCGACATCGACGCGGACGAGTGGCGCCGCTGGGCCGAGGCGGTGAAGAACCACCCCCTCACGCACCTGAACGACCATCTCACCGAGGCCGAGGAGCGGCTTGAGGCCAACGGCGCCCACGTCCACTGGGCGGCCGACGCGGACGAGGCGCGCTGCATCGTAACCGCCATCGCGGCCGACCACTCGGTCGCCACGGTGGTCAAGGGCAAGAGCATGCTCACCGAGGAGATCGACCTGAACCCGGCGCTGGAGGCGGCCGGGATCGAAGTTTTGGAGACCGACCTCGGCGAGTACATCCTGCAGCTGCTCGACGAACCGCCCAGCCACATCCTGGGCCCCGCCATCCACAAGTCCCTGCAGCAGGTGAGGGACCTCTTCGCCGACCGCCTGGGCTCGGAACCGGGCAGCGACCCCGACGCCCTCGCCGAGGCTGCGCGCCGCGTGCTCCGCGACGCCTTCATTCACGCCGACATGGGCATTACGGGCGGCAACTTCCTCGTCGCGGAGACCGGCACGGTGGCCCTCATCGAGAACGAGGGGAACATCCGTTTGACGACCTCGCTCCCGCGGGTGCACGTCGCCCTGGTCGGGATCGAGAAGCTGCTCCCCCGCATGACCGACCTCGCGGGCTTCCTCCAGCTTACGGCGCGCGCGGCCACCGGCCAGCCGATCGGCTGCTTCGTGTCGCTCATCCAGGGTCCTGCCAGCCAGCCCGGCGACGACGGCCCGGAGGAGGTGCACGTCATTCTGGTCGACAACGGCCGTACGGATGTGCTTGCTCACCCCCACGCCTGGGAAGCGCTTCGCTGCCTGCGCTGCGGCGCCTGCCTGAACGCCTGCCCCGTCTATCGGCAGACCGGCGGACACGCCTACGGATACGTCTACTCGGGCCCGATCGGCTCGGTGCTGGACCCGGGGCTGCTGGGGCTGCACGAGGCGATGCCGCTGCCCTTCGCGTCGTCGCTGTGCGGGGCGTGTTTCGACGCCTGCCCGGTGCGAATCCCGATCCCGGAGCTGCTGCTGGAGTGGCGGCGCGAGGCGCAGGAGCAGGGACTCACGCCGTGGAAGGAGCGGGCGGCGCTGGCGGGTCTGGCGAGCGTGGCCACGCGGCCGGGGCTGTACCGGCTGGCCGGAAAGATCGGGTCGCGGCTCGGCGGAACCGGGGCGGCGCGCCCCCTGCCGA
>JAPOOQ010000189.1 GCA_026713345.1 Gemmatimonadota bacterium
CGAGATCTTCTCTCCGCCCCGGTTGATGATCTCCTTGAGGCGGCCCGTGATCGTGAAGTACCCGTCCTCGTCGCGGAGACCCTGATCGCCGGTGCGGAACCACCCTCCCGTGAAGGCTTCGCGGTTCGCGGCCTCGTTGTTTTCGTAGCCGGGGGTGACGTTCGCGCCCCGGATGCCGATCCCGCCCTCGTCGCCGGGCGCGAGGTGGTTGCCGTCGGCGTCCATCACCGAGACGTCCGGGCCGGCCGCGATCCCCACCGTGCCGGGCTTGCGGGGAGCGGGGGGCAGGGGGTTGCAGGTCATCTGGTGCGCGGCCTCGGTCATCGCGTAGGCCTCCACTACGGGCGCGCCGAACAGCTCCTCCAGCTCCGCCATCACCCGTGCGGGCAGCGCGGCCGACGAGGACCGGATGAACCGCAGCCGCAGCCGCTCCACGATCCCGGAGTTCCGTGACGCCCGCGCCAGGATCGCCTGATGCATCGTCGGGACCGCGGAATACCAGGTCGGGTCCGCGTCAGCCAGCCACCCGAAGACCTTGAGCGCGTTGAACCCGGGCGCGCAGTACACGCTTCCACCCGTGTGCAGTGTGGATAATACACACGCCATGAGCCCGTGGATGTGGAACAGCGGCATCACGTTCAGGCAGCGGTCGGCGGCCTCGAGCCGGAGCGTCCGGCGGATGTTCCCGGCGGTCGCGCACACGTTGCTGTGGAGCAGCGGCACGATCTTGGGGCGCGACGTGGTCCCGGAGGTGTGAAGGACCAGCGCGATGTCGTCGGGCCCGGCAACGCCTCCCCGGGGGGAGATGCCTCCCGCCGGCAGAGACGCGAAGTCGAAGACCCCCGCGGGCCAACTGTTCTCGGTCCGGATCTCCAGCACCCTGACGCCCAGCGCGGCGGCCGCGGCCCGCGCGGGCGAATCGTCACCCTGGGCGAGCACCACCGCCTTCGCCTCCAGGTCCTCCAGGTAGAACTCGAACTCGGGCTGCCGGTAGGCGGGATTGAGCGGTGCGGTGGTGGCCCCCGCGGCGATCGACACGAAGGCGCTCGCCATCTCGGGTCCGTTGGGCAGCACGATCGCCACCCGGTCGCCCCGCCCGATGCCGCGCACGTTGAGCCCCTCCACGGTCCGTTCCACCTGGCGCCTGAGCCCGCCGTAGGTGAGGTCGGGCCGGTTCGGGGCGGAGAGCGCGACTGTGTCGGTGGCCCCCGAGCGCAGCAGCGCCGATATGTGGGCCGATGAAGTCATGTGCTGCTCAATTCTCGGGCAGCGCGAGCGCCACCAGCTCGCCCGGGTGCCCCCGCGCGCCCACCGCCACCACGATGAACTGCCGGCCATCGTGCATGTACGTCATCGGGAGTCCCGTCTGGTTGGCCGGGAGCTCGAACTCCGCGACGACATCGCCTGTGGCCTTGTCATGCGCCCGCAGCTTGTTTCCCCCGGACCCGAAGGCTGCGTACATCCCGCCCCCCTCACCGGCGAAGAGCAGGGTGCCGGTCACCAGGAGTCCGCCCCGGTCAGGCCGTCCCGTCCGCCCCACGTCGATCCCCTCCAGCGCGGGGTGATTCTTCACGTAGTCGGGGGTATCACCATTCGGTACCTGCCACGCGATGTCGCCGGCGTTGAGGTCGATCGCGGTGATGCGGCCCCACGGCGGCTTGAAGAGGGGGAGGCCCTGGGGACCGCCGCCGCCCCGCAGCCGCAGCCGCCCGCGGCTCTGGATGTAGTCCATTTCGGAGACCTCGGGTGCGGGGGCGAGCCCGATCACGCTGGGCGCGGTCGCCGACTGCACGTAGAGGTAGCCGGTCTCGGGGTCGAGGGCTCCGCCGGGCCAGTTCGAGCCCCCGAGAGAGCCGGGAACCATGAGGGTGCCCTGCGTGCCGCCCTCGACGGGCAGGGAGGGGGGCGTGTAGAGGGGGCCGTGGCGCAGCTGCGCCAGGATCTCCATCGCTTCGGCGCGCAGCTCGGGGGTGAAGTCGATGATCTCGTCGAGATCCACCCCCTGGCGGTCGTAGGGGGGAGGTTTGGTGGGGAAGGGTTGCGTGGGCGCGGTGTGCTCTCCGGGGACGTCGCTCTGGGGCACGGGACGCTCCTCGATCGGCCACACCGGATCGCCGGTCCGCCGGTCGAAGACGAAGGTGAAGGTCTGCTTCGTGATCAGGGCGACGGCCGGGATCTCGCGCCCGTCCACCGTGAGGTCCGCGAGGATCGGGGCCGTCGGGGGATCGTAGTCCCAGATGCCGTGGTGCACGGTCTGGAAGTGCCAGACGCGTTCGCCGGTCGCGGCGTCCAGGGCAACGATGCTCTGGGAATAGAGGTTGTCGCCCGGACGGTGGCCGCCGTAGTAGTCGTGGGTCCCCAGTTCGACCGGCAGGTACACGTACCCCAGCTCGGGGTCCGCGGTGAACGGGGGCCACACCGCCGCGTTGCCGGTGTACTCCCAGGATCCGTCCTCCCAGGTCTCGTTTCCGTACTCGCCGGCCTGCGGGATGGTGCGAAAGGTCCACAGCAGTTCGCCCGTGACCGCGTCGTAGCCGCGAACGTGTCCCGGCGGCATCTCCATCGTGCGGGGAGCGCCCCCCGAGGGCATTGCGGATCCCACCACCACCACGTTCCCCACCACGACCGGGGGAGAGCTGGAACCGATCGGCGCGCTCACAAGGTCCACCTCCCGGCCCAGCTGGCGCCGCAGGTCGACGATCCCGTCGTCACCGAACCCGCTGACAGGGATTCCCGTCCCGGCGTCCAGCGCCACCAGATGGAACCCCGGGCTGATCAGGAAGATGCGCGGCGGCATCCCCGGCGATTCCCACCAGGCCACGCCGCGGCCCGAGTTCCGCCGCGGCGCCGATCGTTGGCCCTCGTCCAGGCTGTAGGTCCACCGCGTCTCCCCGGTGCCGGCATCGATTGCCACCACGGCGCGCCGGTATCCAGCGGTTGCGTACAGGACGCCATTCACCATCAGGGGCGTCGCGCGGTAGTTGAACTCCGGTCTGGGCCCGTAGTTGTCCGACTTCCACCGCCACGCGACCTCCAGCTCGCCCACGTTGTCCCGATCGATCTGGGCCAGGGGGGAGTAGCGGGTACTGCCGGCGTCGCCGCCGTAGTGGTGCCATTCGCCGCCGCCGGCCCCCCGCTGGGCGGACGCGGCAACGGGCAGGCACAGCAGCGCCGCGAGGGCGGCGAGCCGGAACGAAGTGGCCGCAACCGCTGAAGTCGGGACCGTAGTCGTCAAGTTGAGGAATCGCGTACGCACTGCCTGGCTCCAGGTCCGAGTATGTTTGTTCCCGGCGAGGAACCGGCCGGGCACCTTGCCGGTGGATCAACGGGTGAAGATGATGCACGGACAGCACGTACGAAAGTAGTATCCGGGAACGGAGTACCCAGAAATGCTCACAGCCTACATCTTCTGCGCGGTGGTCGGAGGGGGTCTGCTGGCTCTGTCGCTCTTCGGCGACTTCCTGGATGGCGATGTCGACGCCGATGGTGCATTCGAACTCGAGGGCGATTTCGACACCAGCCTGGATGGGGCCGATTTCACGAAGCTCTTCTCGTTGCGAGCCATCGTGTACACCCTCTTCGGCTTCGGTGCCGCGGGCGCGGTGCTGCACGCAATCTGGAGCGGGGGACGTCCCGGACTCACGGCGGTGATCGCCGGCGGAATGGGAATCGCGTCCGGCGCGCTGATCAGCACGGTGTTCGGCTACCTGAAGCGCACCGAGTCGGGCACCATGGAGGGCGAGGAGTCGCTGGTCGGCCTGGGCGGCGAGGTGCGGATGGCGATCACTGAAGGAGGAATGGGCGAGGTGCGTATCGAGAGCGGCTCGCGCCAGTTCCGGATGCGTGCCCGCGCCGACGATCCTGAAGGCGCAGGAATGACCCTGGAGGCAGGCCGCCCGGTGGTGGTGGTCGATGTCAAGGAGGGCGTGGCCCTGGTCGCGCCTTTGGAAATGAAACTGCTGGAAGACTGAGAGGAGACAGGACGAGAATGTTAACTGGTCCGTTGGCCGCCCTGGCATTGGGCGCCGTAGCACTCATCGTGATCGTCATGCTGATTGTCACGCTAAAGAACCTGATCGTGATCGCGCCGCCGAACGAAGCGGCGGTGCTGACCGGCAGGAACCGCCAGCTCACCGATGGCAAGAATGTCGGATACCGCTCGATTTCGGGTGGCCGCACGTTCCGCGTGCCGATCATCGAGAGGGTGCAGAACATGAACCTGGAGACCATCCCGATCGAGGTGTTCGTGAGCAACGCCTTCTCGAAGGGGAACATTCCGCTGAACGTCGAGGCGATCGCGAACGTGAAGATCGCGTCGCAGCCGGAGTGGGTGTTCAACAACGCGGTGGAGCGGTTGCTGGGCAAGACGGACGAGGAGATCCGCTCCCTGGCCCAGGACACGCTGACGGGTAACCTCCGCGGCGTGCTCGCCACGCTCACCCCCGAGGCCGTGAACGAGGATCGGCTCGGCTTCGCGAAGGCGCTTTCCGAGGACGCGGGCGAAGACCTGGCGTCGCTCGGCTTCCACCTGGACGTGCTCAAGATCCAGAACGTGAGCGACGAGCGCGGCTACCTGGAGGCGATCGGGCGCGAGAAGTCCGCCGAGGCGATCCGCCAGGCCGAGATCGCGGAAGCGCAGGCCGAGGCGGACACGCGCGAGGCCCGGGCCGAAGCACGGCGCCGCGCCGAGGTGCGGGAGGCGGCCGCCTCGATCAAGGTGTCGGAGGCGCGCAACGCGCTGCGGGTGCGCCAGGCCGAGCTGGACCGCGAGGGTGAGACCGCCGAGAAAATCGCGCGGGTCAAGGCGCAGGAGGCGGAGGTCGTGGCCGAAACGATCCTCGAAGAGAAGCGGGTGGAGCGCGAAACGCAGCGGCTCCACGCCGATATCGTCGAGCCGGCGAAGGCGGAGAAGATGGCCGCGTTCGCGCGCGCCGAGGCGGAGGCCGCGCCGATCCTGGAGCGGGGGAAGGCCCAGGTGGAGGTGCTCAGGAGGCTGTACACGGAGGTGCAGGCCGGGGGCGACGCTGCCTTCGCGGTCTTCATCGCCGAGAAGCTGCCGGAGCTGCTGGAGATCGCGGTGGGCGCGGTCGAGGGAGTGGACATCGACCGGTTGGTCGTGATGGACGGCGGCGAGGGCGAAGGGGTCTCGAACGCGCTCAACCAGCGAGTCCGGGGTGCCTACGGGACTCTGGAAGGGGTGGCGTCGGTCCTGGGTCTCGACATCCAGGAGGTGCTCGAGAGGGCGGTCGGCGGCGCCACGAACGAGGCGACCGAGGCGCTCTCGTCCGGCTGAGGACACCGTCGTCCTAGGAGCAGCGATACTCGTGACCAGGATCCGCGTGGCTGTCGCGGCGGTGACCGTCCTCCTGAGTGTAGTCCACGACGCCCAGGCACAGGTGGA
>JAPOOQ010000190.1 GCA_026713345.1 Gemmatimonadota bacterium
CCGTCTTCTTCTGCATCTTGGCCTCCCCAGGCCGGGGGCCCCGCGGGGGAGCGGGCCGGTTCCCGTTCCGCCCGCATGGGGCCGTTGATTCTGCTGTCTGGGAAGGGCAACGGACGGGCCAGAGTGCGCGTGTGGCTGTGGGTGGTGGGGTAAGTGGTTGTGAGGGAATGGTTTATAGATGGATGCGCGACGGGGTGAGGCTGGGTGGGTGGATCGGTTTCGTGTTCATCCGGACACGAGGGACGGTGGGGTGGTGGCTGGTGGTCCACCAGGTAGCGGGAGCGCCGTTCGTTCGAGGAGCGGCGCTTCAGAGATCGAATGGTAAAGAAAACACGACATTTAGTAATGTTTTCATTACATCTCGGAAGCACGAGCGCCGCGGTCCAGCCCGGATGGCGTCGCCGCCGGAATGCGGCCGGGACCATTCCACGGGCCGGCCCGGGTCGAGTGTCAGCCTGCCCAGGGACCAGGCAGGCGCGGACTCAGCTCTCGCAGCCCGTGGACAAAATCCCCCCGGCATTCGAGCGGCGATGCATCCGCGCTGGTCGCTTCGCTCAGCTGGGTCACGCTGTAAAGAGAACATTACAATCTGTCATGTTAAGTTTACACTCGATCGTCCCCAGGCTGCGCTCTGCGTTGCTCCTCGGGCCAATAGCGGTGCTATTCGCCCTTCGTCCCGCCTTGCCAGCCCGGCGCCTCGCCGCTCTCGGTGCTCGGGCGGCTTTATCCACGGACTGCTAGCCCCTCCGGATCCCCAGCCGATTCATGATCTTGATGAGGCTGGAGTGGTCGGCGAGTCCCAGCGCCCTCGCGGTGCGACCGATCTTCCAGTCGTTCGTGTCGAGGGCACGCAGGACGATCGTGCGTTCCGCGGCCCGCTTCTGCTCCTGGAAGGTGGCGTCGGCGGTGTCCGCCGGGAGGGGGACGGCGGTGGGCGCCCCCGCTGAACCGGCGCGCGGATCCGTTGCGCCCGTCGCCATGCTCCCCAGATCCGCGGGAACGTGCCCGAGGTCGAGCGCCGGGCCGTCGGAGGCGATGATCATCCGTTCGATGGTGTTCCGGAGTTCGCGGACGTTGTTCCGCTCCCAGCGCCGGGCCCGCAGCTCCGTCAGCGCGGACTCCGAGACGGGACGCGGGGAACGCCCCAGGTGGGTGGCCAGTGAGGCGGCGAAGTGTCCGGCCAGGAGGTCGATGTCGCGGCCCCGTTCCCGCAGCGGGGGGACGTGGATGACGTGCACGTTGAGGCGGAAGAAGAGATCCTCCCGGAACGATCCCTTCGCAGCTTCCGTGTCCAGGTCGCGGTGCGTGGCCGCTACGATCCGCGCCCCGACGATGATCGGCTGTTCGCCGCCGACGCGAACGATCTCGCCGCCTTCGAGAACCCGCAGGAGGCGCGCCTGAACGGGGCCGGGCAGCTCCCCGATCTCGTCCAGGAAGAGGGTGCCGGCGCTGGCCCGCTCGAAAGCGCCCCGCCGGGCCTTGATGGCGCCCGTGAAGGCGCCCCGGTCGTGTCCGAAGAGATCGCTGTCGACCAGGCCCTCGGGAATGCCGCCGCAGTTGACGGCCACGAAGGCCTCGTCGCTGCGCCGGCTCTGGCGGTGGAGCTCCCGCGCCACCAGCTCCTTGCCGGTGCCGCTCTCGCCCAGGACCAGCACGGGGCTCGGAATGTCGGCCAGCCGTCCGATCTCGTTGCGCAAACGGACCATCGCGCTGCTCTCGCCGATCAGTGGCGAGGCCCCCGGCGACCGTTCCTCCATCTCGTCCAGGCGCTCGCGAAGATCCGTCTGGCGGAGCGCGAGACGCACTTCCTGCACGACCCGCTCCATCGGCTCGGCCTTGTCGATGAAGCTGAACGCCCCGAGCCTGACCGCTTCCACGCACCGGTCGAAGTTGCCCGTGCCCGTGTACACGATCACGGGGACATCGATCTCGCCGTGCTCCATGGCGCGCAGGACGTCGAAGCCGTCGAGGCCCGGCATCTCCAGGTCGAGAATCACGCAGTCGACCACCTCGCGCGTCAGGAAGTCGAGTCCCTCCGCTCCACCCGGCGCCACGCGGGTCCGGAAGCCGCCCAGCCGCTCCAGGTCATACGCGTACTGCTCCGCCAGCGGACGCACGTCGTCGATGATGAGCACCAGTCCGCCCGACGCAGGGGTCCTGCGGCTGGCGGCAGTCACCGGCCGGCCTCCGCCCTGTTCAGTTGCACCGCCACCACTGTTCCCCGCCCCTCCCCGCTCTCCAGCACGATGGAACCGCCCACATCGCGCACCAGCCGCCTCGCGATCGCGAGACCGAGCCCGCTGCCCTCCCGGCGCGTGGTGAAGAAGGGCTCGAAGACCCGGGCCCGCACGTCGGCGGGGATCCCCGGCCCGTCGTCGGCCACCGTGAGACGGTACCCGGGGCGATCCCCGTCCCGCGCGGCCTCCACGGTCACGCGAACCCCCCCGCCCCCGCCCCCCCGCACGGCTTCCACCGCGTTGCCGACAAGGTTCTCCACCACGCGGCGGAGTGACACGGCATCCATCTCCACCCACGCCGGCTCCCGGCCCGGCTCCCCCGTCACGCGCACTCCCGGCGGCGCGGCCCGGTTGGCCTCGACGACCGAGCGGGCCACCTCGCGCAGGTCGGTGCGCTCGCGTGCGCCGTGCACCGCCACCGCGCGGTATCGGTCGGCCAGCTCTCCCAGATAGTCCAGGCTGGCCGTGAGCGTCCCGGCACGGGCGTCGAACGCCCCCGCCAGCTCCGCGGGACCGTCGCGGTGAGCTTCACCGAGGTGGTCCATCACGTTGCGGATCGGCACGAGTCCGTTGCGCACATCGTGATTGACCTGGCGTGCCAGTTCGCCGAGGGTCGCGCGCTTCTCCGCGTCCTTCACCTGCGCGATCCCCTTGCGGATCCGCTGCAGCATGCCGTTCAGGAAGACCCCAAGCCGGTCCAGCTCCCTGCCCCCGCCACTGCCGAAGGCCTCGTCGAGCCGCCCCATGTGAACGCGCCGGGCCGTCGCGGCCAGTCGTTCCACCGGT
Organism: Gemmatimonadota bacterium; assembly: GCA_026713345.1. Classification (GTDB taxonomy): domain Bacteria; phylum Gemmatimonadota; class Gemmatimonadetes; order Longimicrobiales; family Gaopeijiaceae; genus Bin94. Next base: position 3,024 of record JAPOOQ010000190.1, read on the forward strand.
TTCGACAGGCGGCGTGACATCGCCCGCCCCAGGAACAGGGCCAACACACCGGCCACAGCCAGCGAGAACAGCAGCGCCCGGTCGTAGGACCGGACCAGGTCGGCGAGGAGCGGATCCCGCCAGGCCAGCGCGAGCTCCACCGGGACGGTCTCGCCGGGCTCCTCCCACCCCTGCCAGAGCACACGCCCGATACCCTGACGGCCGTGGTAGCCGGACTCGGCCAGGCCCTCGCCCCCAAACACTCTCTCCCTACCCCCCTGGGCGTCCCCCTCCGACGCCGCCAGCAGCGCCACCCCTTCGCCCGCGGGGACCAGACCCAATGCGGCCAACTCCTCCGCCACGACCACGATCACCTCGATCCCGGCCACACCGATCCGCTCGGCGCGGGCCACCACGGTCGCGTCGGAGGACGGCAGCGACAGGGTGGTGACCACCATCGCGCCCCGGTTGTCGGCCAGCGAGGCGAGGACCGGGTCGCGGCGCCCGGCGTCTCCGGGGAAGTGGCTCGCGGCGAGGATCGTGCCCGTCCGGTCGAGCACGCCGGCCACGCTCACCCCGCTCGAGTTCGCGTAGCGGGCCACGGCATCCTGCAGCGCCTGTCCCCGAGCGGTGCGCAGGGCGACCCTGACCTCGTTCTCCTCCGCCAGCAGGGTCTCGAGCGTCCCGAGGCGCTCCCCGAGCGTCTCCCCGGCGGACGCCCACGCCGCGGTCAGTCTGCCCGCGCGTTCGGCCATCCGCTGGGCGTTCGCCTCCGACAGGCGCCGGACCCCCACGCCGCGCACCAGCAGGCCCAGGAAGAGGACCGGGATCAGCGCCACGATCAGTCCGCCGATGACGAGGCGGCTCCGGAAGCTCATGGGACCTCCCTGCCGACCAGGAAGCTCGCCGCTTCACCGACAAAGAGGATGTGGGCATCCGGCGCCTCGTCCGTGAGACCCCATGCGGCGACCGCCCGCAGCACCTCCGCGTGGAGCGAGCACGGGTGGCCCGGGCCGGCGTGGACCACGACGATCCCGGCCACGTCCGTCTGCGCGCGCGCCGGGTTCCCGCCGCTCGCCGCCCGCACGGCCAGGCGCCCCGTCGACCCCGTCAGTGCGGCCAACGCATCCGCCTCGGCGCCCCCGCGCATCCCCGCCGAGACGAGCCGCTCCGCCGCTTGACGGGCAGCC
>JAPOOQ010000191.1 GCA_026713345.1 Gemmatimonadota bacterium
CCCCATCTGCACTTCCAGGTCATCGCGCTGGACCCCCTCTGCGACGACGGCATCGAGGGCGCCGACCCCCACAACTTCCCCGGCGTGGCGCTTCAGCGTCTGCGCGCGGTCTGGGAATCGGTGCTGCCCGACCCCTCCGCGTTCGCCGGACTGCCCCCCGGCGCCGTGACCACGACCGGCGCCCACGCCGATCCCGTCCTGCGGCAACGCGATCTGGCGGCAAGGCGCCGGACGGTTCTCGGTTCGTCCCTGAGTCTGTCCTACGACGACCCCATCCACATGGTGCGCGGAGTGGGCGCCTACCTCTATGACGACGCCGCGCGGCGCTACCTCGACACCGTCAACAACGTCCCCCACGTCGGTCACGGCAACCGCCGCGTCGCCAACGCGATCGCGCGCCACTCCCGCCTCCTCAACACCAACACCCGCTACCTGCACGGCGAGATCGTCGCGCTGGCCGACGAGCTCCTGGCCCACTTCCCCGCTCCGCTCGCGGTCGTCTTCCTGGTCTGTTCCGGAAGCGAGGCGAACGAACTGGCGCTGCGGATGGCGCGCTGCCACACCGGCAACGATGGGGTGGTCTGCCTGGAGGGCGGCTACCACGGCAACACCGGCGGGCTGGTCGAGGTCAGCCAGTACAAGTTCGACGGACCGGGGGGGAGCGGGCCGAGCGACCGGGTCGCGGTGGCCCCCATGCCCGACGCCTACCGGGGCCGCTACCGGCGCGACGAGGGGCTCGACGATGACGAAATGGCCCGGCGCTACTCCGACGACGTGGCCCGTGCCGCCGCCCGACTTGACACGGCCGGCGGCGGCCCGGGCGTCGCGGCCTTCATCGCGGAGCCGATCCTCAGCTGCGGCGGCCAGATCGAACCGCCTCCCGGATACCTGGACGCGTCCTTCCGACACATCCGCCGGGCGGGCGGGGTCTGCCTTGCCGACGAGGTGCAGGTCGGCTTCGGCCGGGTGGGCGACGCCTTCTGGGGCTTCGAGCTGCAGGGCGTCGTGCCCGACATCGTGACCCTGGGCAAGCCGATGGGGAACGGGCATCCCGTCGCGGCGGTGGTCACCACCCGCGAGATCGCCGATTCCTTCGCCAACGGCATGGAGTACTTCAGCACCTTCGGCGGCAACCCGGTCTCCTGCGCCGCGGCGCGTGCGGTGCTGGCCGAGATCCGGGACCGGGGACTGCAGGAACACGCGCGCACCGTCGGCGGGGGGCTGCTGGAGGGACTGCGCAAGCTCACGGCCGACCACCCGTTCGTGGGCGACGTGCGCGGGCGCGGGCTGTTCCTGGGAATCGAGTTCGTCCGCGACCGCGACTCCCGCGAGCCCTTCCCCGAGGCCTGCACCTATCTGGTCAACCGGGCCCGCGAGATGGGGGTGCTGCTCAGCGTCGACGGACCCGACCACAACGTGATCAAGATCAAGCCGCCGCTGGTCTTCGGCGAAGCGGAGGCCGAACTGCTGGTGGAGACTCTGGGCGCGGTGCTGAACGAGAGTGCGCTGGCGGTCCGGTGAAATTAGACAATACTTCTTAAGATAAAAATTCTTACGTTATTTGTACCCGAATTGTAGCCGCTCAGGCGGGATCCGTGTCCTCCTGGAACGAGGCCGCCGGCCTGGGAAGTCCGTCTGGCTCATGCCCGACTCGCGCCGGCTGGGGGCCGTCTGCCCAGGCAGGTCGTGCGCTCAGGAAACTGTGAGCCCAGGACGGGGCCGCGCGCTCACAATGATGCCGCCCCTCAGGGATACAGCCGCCGCCGGGTCCATCCCCCCACCCCGTCCCGCTCGTACGCGAAGCGGTCGTGGAGGCGCGCGTGTCCCTCCTGCCAGAACTCGATGGCCTCGGGAACGATGCGGAAGCCGGACCAGTTGGGCGGTCTGGGGACGTCGCCGTCCGCGAAGCGCGCCTCCAGCTCCCGCACCCTCGCCTCCAGCGCCGCGCGGTTCTCGAGCTCCCGGCTCTGGTCTGACGCCCAGGCGCCGATCCGGCTCTCCCGGGGACGGCTGGCGAAGTAGGCGTCCGCCTCGGCGGCCGAAACCGGCTCGACGGGACCGCGAATCCGCACCTGGCTCCCGAGCGGCTCCCAGTAGAAGGTCATCCCCGCCCTGGGGTGCGCAGTGAGCGCGCGGCCCTTGGCCGAGTCCAGGTTGGTGTAGAAGACGAACCCGCGCGCGTCGAAGTGCTTCATGAGGACCATCCGGCCCTCGGGAGTGGCCTCCGGCCCGAGGGTGGAGAGGCAGACCGCCTCCGCGAAGACGATTCCGGGTTCGGCCTCGGCGGCGGCGAACCAGCGCGCGAACTCCTCCAGGGGGTCGTCGGCGAGGTCCGCGAGCGCCAAACCGCGCCGCGGCGGAGCGGGGCTCATCGCGACCGGCTTCCGGCGCCGGCGTGGCCGAGCTGGTAGGCCAGCGACTCCTCGAGGCCCTCGAAGTCGAAACGAAAGCCGCTCCGCGAGGCTGCCTCCGGCAGGACCCGGGCCCCCTCCAGCAGGAGGATCTTCCCCATCTCGCCGAACATTCCCTTCACCGCCAGCGACGGCACCGGCAGCAGCGTGGGGCGCTTGAGCACGCGTCCCAGGATCGAGGTGAAGGTGGCGTTGGGGACCGGGTGGGGGGCGGTGGCGTTGACGGGTCCCCTGAGCGACGGGGTGGTGATCGCGTGGAAGATGAGCCCCACGAGGTCGTCGTGATCGATCCAGCTGACGTATTGGCGTCCCGTACCGAGACGGCCGCCGATCCCCATCTTGAAGGGGAGCAGCATCGTGCCGAGGGCTCCACCCTCGGGACTGAGGACCAGCCCGGTGCGAAGCGACACGACCCGGATTCCGGAGCGCCGCGCCGCGCCGGCCTCCGCCTCCCACTCGCGGCAGAGATCCGCCAGGAACCCCTTCCCCGGCCCGCTCTCTTCGGTAAGCCGCTCGGCGCCCCTGTCCCCGTAGAACCCGATCGCCGACGACGACACCAGGACCCGGGGCGGCCTGCGCAGACCCTTCAGCGTCTCGACCAGAAACCGCGTCCCTTCCACCCGGCTCCTCCAGATCTTCCGCTTCTTCGCCGGGGTCCACCGCTCGCCGGTCAGGCTCTCGCCGGCCAGGTGCGCGACGGCGTCGACCCCCTCGAGCCGCTCCCTCTCGATGCGGCGCTCCATCGGGTCCCAGGAGATTTCCCCCTTGTCCCGGTCGGGTTTGCGGCGCACGAGCGGCAGAACCTCATGCCCTCCCGTGGTCAGGAAATGGCACAGCGCCGACCCGATCAGGCCGCTCGCGCCGGTGACCGCGACCTTCAGCCGGGGACCCGGGTAGGCCCCGTGGCGCGCCAGGTCCTGGGCGATCCGCCGACCCCGGAAGGCGAAGAAGCGCCCGAGTTCGGTCTGGATGACGCCCCGCGCGAAGATCTGACCCGCGGCTCCTCCGGGGGGCTTCCACTCGATCCGGTCCCTGAGCAGCGTGGCGCCGCTCCCCGCCGGCTCGAACTCGTGGCTGTGCACCCACGACTCCATGGGGCCGGAGACCTGTTCGTCACGGAAGAACCGATCCTCCTCGAACGCGGTGTGGCGGAGCTTCATCACCGCCGAGATGGGACCCCGCTTCGCGCGGATTCCCACTATGCCGCCGTCGGCGATTCCGCCTTCGCGCGAGACGACGCGCACGTCCTCCCAGGGCGGCAGCAACCGCTCCAGCGCGCCCGGCCGC
>JAPOOQ010000192.1 GCA_026713345.1 Gemmatimonadota bacterium
ACCGTCGCCGTGGTCCCGGAACGCATCGCCACCGGATGCAGCCCCAGCAGCACCGGGCCGTTCGCGCGCACCAGCTTCACATCCGGCCCGAACTCGTCGTAGGCGCCCATGAACCAGCGCCCGTTGATCTCGTTCCAGCCGCGCTCGACCATCATCACCTCGCGCAGCGCAGTCTCCTCGTCCCCTTCGACGAAGGAGCGGCCACGCCACTGGTAGCCGGTGTAGACGATCGACCGGCCGTCCCGCTCCACCTGCTCGCCCGTGCGCGCATACTCGTAGCGGAGCCGCGTGATGAAGCTGGACGGGTCGGCGCCCTCCGAGATCTCCGCCGTCCCGTAGATGGGCCCGAATCCCGGGTCGTGACCGCTCAGCGCCCAGGTCCCCGCAATCCGGGGCGACCGCTTCGTCGCCGACCACGCCGACCACTCCGGCGTAACCAGCGGGAACTCGTCCGACAGGTGGGCCACTGCAGCGTCCTTCGGGTGGCGCGAACTCCCGCCGAACCGCATGAACCCCTGGCCGTCCGACAGCGGGTAATAGCCCCGGTGCGTCGCCATCAGAAGATCCCACTCCTCCCGGGTCCTGCGCTGGGTGATCACCCGTCCCATCGAGTGGCACTGGCTGCAGGTGTCCTCCACGTCCTCATCCGGCTCGTAGCTCCAGTCGATCAGCCGCCGCTCGACCTCGAACCGCCCCGGCCGCAGCTCCTCCGGCGCGATCCCGTGATTGTCCGACAGGTAGCGGACGATGTCGCGCGCCACCGCCGGATCCAGCTCCACGTTGTTGAGCGTGACCATGCGCCGGATCGACTGCTGCCACCCTTCGGGCGTCTTCCGCATGTAGGATATGCGGGTCATCATGCCGTCGTCGTCGACCGCGTGGCAGCGCTGGCAGGCGTCGATGACGATCTCGTTGGTGACGGGGAGGCCCTCGTCGTCGTCATCGTCGCCGTTCTGCTGGGCGGCGGTGGGGGCGGGGAGGGCGAGGGAGACGAGGAGGGCGGGGAGGAGCGCGGCGGGCGCGAGTGCCATGTTTGGTGTGAAGGGCTTCATCCGGCCGATGTCTCCGCTGCTGACGGATCCAGCATGTGAACGAGTGGGCTTCGCTGACTGAATTGATTTAGCAGGCGAGGGCGGGGGCGCGCCAGTCCGGATGCCGGGAAGCAGGAGGGCGGGGGCCCGGAAGGTTGACGCTCCGCTCGCTCCGCGCCGCCGGAGTATGCTGTGAGAGGTTTCATCCGACCGATTGCTCCAGGCTTCTTGATACAGGTACCAGATTGTGGTATCATCGCTGATGAGACGCAGACACCGCAAGACGCTCGAAATGCTCTTCGGCCATCCGGTCAGTGGCAACATACCCTGGCGGCGAATCGAAGCGCTGTTTGTCGAGTTGGGCGCGGAGGTCAGCGAGCGGGAGGGATCCCGCATCGGCGTGAGACTGTTCGGCGACCGGCGGGTCTTCCACCGCCCGCATCCGTCGCCGAACGCTGATGTCGGCGTAGTCGTCAGTATCCGGGATTGGCTTCGGCGGAATGGAGTGGAACCATGAGAAACACCATGGAGATCAACGGCTACAGGGCGGTCATTCAGTTCGATCCGGACATCGACATGTTCCGGGGCGAATTCATTGGCCTGAACGGCGGAGCAGATTTCTACGCCCGGGATGTCGCCAGTCTCAGGAAGGAAGGGGCGGTGTCGCTCAAGGTCTTCCTGGAGATGTGCGAAGAGGACGGCGTCGAGCCGCGAAAGTGGTACTCGGGCAGATTCAATTTGCGCATTTCGCCGGAACTGCACGCGAGTGCCGCTGCGGCTGCGGCTGCGGAGGGGAAGAGCCTCAACCAGTGGATTGCCGGCACGCTCGGCGCGACGTTGCTCTGAGCCGCCTCGGGAATCAGGCGCCACCACCCCCCGGCACCAGCACCCGATCGGCGACCATCAGTGCGATCACGCCGATAAAGTTGGCCAGGTCGACCGGCGGCAGATCCTCGCGCGCGGCCCATTCCTGGTAGGACTCGTAGAGGACACCGGGATTCCCGCACCCCGGGGCCAGATGCACGACGCGGAGCAGGTCCACGTCCCGGAAGTAGCGGACGCCCCGCGGGAAGCGCGGAGTCACCAGGGCGGGGGCCATGCGGATCCGGTTCCCGATCACGACAGGGCGCTGGGTGGTGCTGCGCGACCCGATGCGGAGCCGGCCCGATCCCAGGCGCAGCGCGTGGAAGGCCGCGCGCACCTCGGCGTCGTCGCGGAGGGCCTCGGCGTCGGGGCCGTCAGGGGTGTTCGCGTCGCTGGCGTCGCCGGCGTCCCCTGGCCGGTCGGCGAGCCAGCTCGCGCGTTTTTCCCAGAATCGGTCAGCAACCGATGCCGCCACCTCGGCCGCCCCGTCGCCCGTGGGCCGAGGGTCTCTCTCCGCTCCCTGCGCTTCCGCATCCCCGCCCCCCACACCGGTCCTGGCAACCTGCACGGCCAGCCCATCCCGCAACGACCGGTACATCGCCCGTTCCCGTCGGCTGAAGAACTCGGTCGCGGTGGCCGCCAGCTCGGGTGTGCGGATCGACGTGTTGACCGCGATGGCCGCGAGCCATCCGGACGCCAGCGCCTTCTTCACCCCGTACGACGACATCGGGTCGGCGAAGGAGGCCGCGTCGCCCACCAGGAGCGCCCGCCCCGGGGCGAACTCCGAGGAAGTGTACATGGACGCGGTCACCGCCCAGGCGTCGCCGATCGGTGCGGCGGGTTTGGTGATGGATGACATGAGGGCGGTGTTGTCGACCTCGGCCTCGAAGGCCGTCGAGAGATCCGCTGCCCCCTCCATCACGGCCTGGAGGCGAGGGTCCACCATCAACGCCACATGGCGTTCCTCGTTCGAGGTCGGGACGGACCACGCCCAGCCGCGTTCGAAGCTCTCCACCAGAGCGTGCGCGGTGTCCACATTGTCCCAGCCTCCCTCCTTCCGGTACCGGCGCACGACCGCGAGGGTCGGCGCGCCGGACTCCATGACCCGATAGCGCCGCGCCAGGACGCCCGCCCTCCCGGTACAGTCCAGCACCCAACCCGGGACGATCTCCGCACGCCCCCCGCCATCCAACGCGACCTCGACCCGCCACCCCTCCCCCTCACCATCCCGCTGCGGCAACCGCGCCGTGCCCCCCACCATCTCCGCTCCCGCCTCGGCCCCCCCCCCACCCCGCCCGCGGGTCAAACGTGACCCCCGCACATCGAAACCCGCGGCCCCCCCCCCGCAAG
>JAPOOQ010000193.1 GCA_026713345.1 Gemmatimonadota bacterium
AACTGAATCCCTCGCCGCAAACCGACCCGGTTCCTCGTGAGACCCTCCGAACTCGCCCGCGACTGTCGCCCAGCGGACGACTTCGCATAAACGCGCCCGAAACTAGCCTTCCTTGCGTGGTTCCGGGGATCCGTCCTAACAATTCCTTCCTGAACCGACGCGTTCGTCACGGACGGGCTCACGCTGTGATGTGGTGGGAAGAGGACCGGGGCGACGACCCGTGGGAGTTCAAGGTAAGTCAACTTCGAGGACCGGCTCGGCCTGGTTTACGACACCGGCGACATCAAGTGGAAGCACAAGTAGGCGCTTGCTCCCCGTTTGAAGCCAGGGCGACCCGGGGCGGCGCTTCCGCAGGTTGGGGGCGCCGCCGCCCCCGGATCGTGCCCGAAGCGGGGCCGTTGGATTGCGGCGTCGGCCGCCCGGGAGCTACGATGCTATACCAGAGGTCGCCGATGCGTCCCCCGGGTGTTCCTCCACGCAGGAGTAATCTCATGAGAAAGCTGCTTGCCGTGCTCGTTCTCACACTCTTGGCCGGCTGCAACCCGGTACCTGCGAGCCTGGACGAAGAAGGGTCCGATCCTCCCAGCGAGGAGATGGTGGCATTCGCGGACCTGATCGGCAACGTTTCCAACAGCCAGGCGCTGTTCTGCCCGGAGGGCACGGACTGCGCTCACGTGGACATGCGTGCAGCGAGGTTCGCCGAGTTCCTCACTGCCGACATGCCCGGCAGCGAAGGTATTCGCTACATCACGATCGGGCCGGATCCGAACCCCGCCCTTCCCGTGGAGGCCGTGTTCACGATGGGATCCGGCGTCACGCTCCACCGGGTCACGTTGACGGAGAAGGCGCTGAGCGACCCCGACTTCCAGTTTGCGAACTGGGCGGCATCGGATGGGATGTGGATGTCGGACGACACCTGCGTGTTCGAGGACACCGATCGCTTCCCCGGGAGCCCCGCGGCGTTCGTCAACATGTGGTGGCGGGGCGGGCAGAGGAAAAGAGACGTGAATGCCTACCTTGAGTGCGTTGGCGAACTGACCAAGAGCGTCAAGGGTGTGGAAGGGTGCGGCCTCTTCGTTGAAGAGATCCTCAACGAGGAAACCGGAGACTACGACTTCCACGCCTCGATACTCTGCCCCGAGTAGGATTCCATTCCCTCACAGGAGAAAGACCCATGACACGGAAGAAGGCGATCATCGCACTCGCGATCCTGAACCTCATCCTGCTGCCGTTCACCCTGTCTGTCGCCTGCAATTCCGCCGAGCCGGAGTCCCCCTCGCTCGCCGGCGTCTGGACCGGCTCGACCACCGTCGATGGAGAGACCACGGACTGGATCCTGAACATCGGCAGACACGACGGTGGCGAGATCACCGGCACCGTCACCGGCCAGGACGCCGGGGGCAGCCAGCTCGCCTACACCGGCGCACTCACGGACGCCCGCTACGCGCACCCCTCTTTCGCTTTCGCTGCCGTCTTCAACATCGAGGACATCCCGCCCGTCACCCTCCGCTACCAGGGAAGCGCGAACGCCGACCGCGACGAGATCGACGGCAACCTCACCTCGACCATGTTTGGCGAGAGCCAGTCCGTGCCCCTCAACTTCACCCGCTCCCCGCTCCCCCCACTCGCCGAGTGAGCACCCGCCCGGAACCCTTTTCAGCACCTCGCTAAGTGATGCCGTGGGGGCCCGTCCATCGGGCGGCACCTAACCGAGAAGGTTAGGACGTGGGGCGCGCGCTACTGAGGCGGCCGAACACTGACATTCCGGACGCCTCGGCTTCCGTCCGCACCGCGCGGTAGAGGTTCTTTCGTCGATCCGGAGGTTCACGTCTCGGATGCGACGGTCGCGTAGCGGTCGTCCATCGGAATAGGTTGCCGCAAGCAGTCGCCCGATTCCACGTGAGACCCCCTGCGCTACTTGCGCCCGGCCGAGTGGCGGAGATATCATGGCGATTCGGCAGGCCAATCGGGATCATCCGTTCCATTTCTCCCGTGGGCGGGCGTTGCGGATGCAACCACAGGGTCTACTCCTTGGGGCCCGCCGCGCCGACCGAACCGGGCAACGGCTGGGGGGGGGGGGGGGGGCCACAAGACTGAATGGTACGCCATGGGGAAAGGAAACTCCGATGCCAAAGCACGCGGGAGATTGCAGAAAGCCATGACGGCCACCGTCGGCCCGGCGACCCCTGACAGGCGTCTTGGCTACACACTCGTGGAGTTGGGCGATG
>JAPOOQ010000194.1 GCA_026713345.1 Gemmatimonadota bacterium
CTCTCTCCCCGCCACATCCAGCAGGACCCCCTCCTTCACGCCCACGCTCGGCACCACGATGTGCTCGGCGCGGGCAAGCTGTGCGAAGTGCCGGTACACCAGCGCTGCCGGGAGGATCACGTCGGCGCGGTCGGGGCGGAGTCGCAACTCGTCGATTCGCTGCGGAACCGACATGGCGTTGACGAGGTGGATCACCGCGTCCAGCCGGTTCGTGGGCAGGATGGCCAGCTTGAGCGGGTCCATGTAGCTGAGCGCGAGCCGGGCGATGGCCTCGATGTTGCCTCCGGTGGCCGCGAACGCCGTCGGGCCGGGATAGGAGTCGGGGGGCGGGATGGTAAGTGCGGAAAGCTGCCGGCCGACCCATGCTCGCAACGAATCCTGGCAGCCGCGGGCCGCAGCGAGCGTCTCCAGGAGGCGCACGGTCCCGATCCGGTACGACTCGCTCCAGAGGATGCCGGCTTCGGTGACGAGCGAGACCTCCACGCTGCCGCCCCCGAGGTCCACCAGGATCCAGCGCCCCCGGGACAGGTCGACGCGGCTGCGCACGGCCAGGTGGACCAGGCGCGCCTCCTCGGCCCCGCTGATCGGCTCGAGGTCGATGCCGGTCTCGCTGCGGACGCGCTCCAGGAACTGGTCGCGGTTCCCGGCTTCGCGGGTCGCGCTGGTGGCGACAGCGCGCATCCCTTCCACCCCCAGCGCGTCCATCTCGCCGCGAAAATCCAGGAAGGCCCGCACGGCGTCGTCCATGGCGCCGTCATCGAGCCGCCCATGGGTGAAGACGCGGTGCCCGAGCCGGATCGGTTCCCGCCGCTTGTGAATGACTTCGTGCGACACCGGCCCGTCGAAGTCCGCGACGACGAAGCGGATCGCGTTCGACCCCGCGTCGATGGCCGCGACGCGGGTCAAGTGACTCCGGTGTGCCGGGGATTCACAGGTACTCGACCGGAAGCCCGTCGATCCGGGCGAAGGTGCGCCGGTCGCGGGTGGCCACCCGGTAGCCGAGGTGAACGGCCGTGGCCGCGATCATCAGGTCGTGGGGGCCGGCCGCGGCGCCCTCCTCCCCGAGCTGCGCCGCAATCGTCGCGTGGATCCGGGCGACCTCGGGGCCGAAGGCGATCACCGGGAGCGCGTCGAGCCATGCGCTCACCCACGCCTGGGCCCGCACGCGGCGCACCCCGCCGAGGTGGTGCAGGCCGTGAAGCAGCTCGGACGCCGTGATGGCGGCGATTGCAACGGCGCGGTCCCTCCGCTCGGGGGCGGCGAACACCTCGTCCGCATCCAGTCGGCCACGTTCCAGCGCGATCAGCACGCTGGAGTCGATCAGCGTTCCCATGGGCTCTCCGGAACAGCCGGGTGATTGAATCGTGCGATCCCCGCCTCGACCGCCCGGAGGTACTCCCTGCCGGCCAGGCGCGTGGACCCTTCCCGCACGAGGCGGGCGAACTCCTCCCCGGTCAGGGTCCGCTCGGCCACGGGACCGATCTGCGCGACCGGCTTTCCGCTCCGCGTGACGACGTACACGGCGTCGTCCTCCCGCACGCGCGCCACGATGGAAGCGAAGTTTCGCGCGACTTCGGTGGCGCTCACGGGGCGGGCGCCGGGGGGTGGGGGGGGCGGGTTGCGGTTCGGTATGTCCATGGATTACATAGAATACATAAAATACATAATTTACGCAATCCGGGCGTCTCCTCCGCCGTCCGCCGCCGTCCGGGGCCGGGAACATGCCGCAGACATCCGTGTTATCATGACTTCCATGGCCTCTGCCAACAATCGGACCGACTACGAGATCGGCCGGGACAACGTGGAGTTCCTCGGCCTCGAGGTCCACAAGCCGGTCTTCTTCGTCTCCAGTCTCACCATCATCGCGTTCGTTGTCGGGGTGCTGGCGTTCCGGGACGCCGCCGCCGGCGTCTTCGATTCGCTGTACGCCTGGCTCGTCTCGACGTTCGACTGGGTGTTCATGGGCACGTTGAACATCCTCCTCCTGTTCTGCCTCCTGCTCCTGGTGACGCCCGTCGGACGCGTCCGCCTCGGGGGCCCGGACGCCAGGCCGGACTACTCCATCTGGTCGTGGTTCGCGATGCTCTTCGCGGCCGGAATCGGAATCGGCCTCATGTTCTACGGGGTGGCGGAACCGGTCCAGCACTTTCTCAGTCCGCCGCTCGGCGTCGACCCCGCGGACACCGCCGCCGCGCGCAACGTGGCCATGGCAGCGACGATCTTCCACTGGGGCATACAACCCTGGGCGCTCTACGCGGTGGTCGCGCTCGCGCTCGCTTTCTCCGCCTACAATCTCCGGTTGCCGCTGACGATCCGCGCCGCGTTCCATCCTCTCCTGGGCAAAGCGGTGTGGGGCCGGTTCGGCCACGTCATCGACATCATGGCCGTCTTCGCCACGCTCTTCGGACTGGCGACCTCGCTCGGCCTGGGCTCCCAACAGCTGGCCGCCGGGCTGGCCCATCTGTTCGGTGTGCCGGACACCGACGCGACCCGGGTGCTGGTGATCGCGGTGGTCACGTTCATCGCCACGGTTTCGGTCGTGTCCGGCATGGACCGGGGGATCAAGCGCCTGAGTCAGGCCAACCTCGTGCTGGCGCTGATGTTGCTCGCGTTCGTGCTGGCGGTGGGGCCGACCCTCGACGTGTTCGCGGGGTTCGTCGGCAGCATCGGCCACTACCTCGCCCAAATCGGCCCGCTCAGCAACTGGGTCGGGCGCGACGACCTCGACTTCTTGCACGGGTGGACCACCTTCTTCTGGGCGTGGTGGATCTCCTGGGCGCCTTTCGTCGGGCTGTTCATCGCGCGGGTCTCGCGCGGCCGCACGGTACGCCAGCTCGTCGGCTGCATGCTGGTCGTCCCGGTGCTCCTCTCGGCGCTCTGGTTCAACGCGTTCGGGGCGACCGCGCTGTCCATGCACATCGACGGAGGCCAGACCGCCGTGGTCGACGCGGTCGCGGTCGGCCGGCTTGAACTGGGCCTCTTCGGACTGCTCGAGGCGCTGCCGCTCGGAGCCATCACCTCGGGGATCGCCATCGTCCTCGTGGCCGTCTTCTTCATCACCTCCTCCGATTCCGGTTCCCTGGTCATCGACACCATAACCGCCGGCGGCAAGATGGATACCCCGGTCGGGCTGCGCGTCTTCTGGTGCACCTTCGAAGGGCTCGTCGCCATCACGCTCCTGGTGAGTGGCGGGCTGGTGGCGCTCCAGACGGCCGCCCTCATTACGGGCTTCCCGTTCGCCCTCCTGGTGCTGTTGATGTGCATCAGTGTGTGGAAGGGCTTGCGTGCCGCCGCCCGGCCCGATTGAGGGAGCGGGCTACTCTCCCTCGTTCCCCACGTAGGGAATCTCCGCATCCCGCGTCGGCCAGTTGCGCCGCAGATACCAGATGAGGATGGGCAGGGTCACCGCCATGAGCGCGGCTCCGGTCAGCGGCTCCGCCAGCAGTCCCTCGGCCGCCTGGTCCTCCGCCTCTGTTCCGCCCTCGGCCAGCAACCCGAGGCTCAACGCCATGAAATTGTTGGCGGCGTGCACCGCGATCGGCACGATCAGGGTGCGGCTCTGGATGTACATCACCGCGAGCACCAGCCCAAGCATCGCCGGGCCCACCCAGAAGGTCAGGTGGATCACCCCGAAGAAGAGCGAAGAGGCGATCACCGCGGTGGACAGACGCCACTTGGTCCCCCACCGGTTGATGAGCATCGAGCGGAAGAGGGTCTCCTCCACGGTCGGTGCGATCACCGCGATCGCCAGGCACCAGACCACCATGTACAGCAGCCCGCTCTCCGCTTCCGGGACCATCTTGATGCCCATCAGCCACTCGATGTGCCCCGGGGCGAAGAGCGAGACGACGTACTCGATTACGACGGCCGAGCCGAGGGAGAATACCATCGCAACGAGCAGGATTCCCAGCGCCCCAAGCCAGTTGTAGCCCGCCGGCACGCGGCCGATCAGCTGCCGGATGCCGACGCCGCTGCGTCGGGTGGCCCACAGCACCCAGGTGACCATCGCAATGGAGAGCGGTAAATAATCCCCGAGGAACTGGAAGGCCTGGCCCTCCATGTCGGCCCGCACCAGGTGGCCGGTGAGAAAGGCGACGAGCACCAGCCCCGGATAGACGAGCAGCATCCACGGGATGAGCGTCCTGGAGCGCACCGCCTTGAACGGGTTGGGCGAAGCGACCTCGTCTTCGGGGCCCCCGTCGGCGGAGGCCCCGATTGGAGCTGGACCCTCCGCGGCGGCTTCGCCGGAATCGCCCAGAGTGGTTTCCCGGTGGTCCTCCTCCCTCAACTGACCGGCCCGGCCCGCTTCGCGGCGCCGTAGTGGATCCCGTTGAAGAGCAGCGGGAAGGTGCCGTGCGGCTGCGAGCGGAAGGTGATCTTGGGGCCGAAGAGGAAGAGCTTCCCGGCACCTATGTCGGCTTCGATCATGCTGGTGCCGCCCTCGAGGTGCTGCTGGCCCCAGGCCCAGCCGCTCACGAGCGGTTCGGCGGTGTCGTACCATGCGATGCGGCGCACGTTGGTGGCTCCGTCGCCGATCTGGAAGACCGGGCTGTGGCTGTGCAGCACGTTCAACCGGTCGCCGAGGCCGTGGGTGAGCGGGCTGCCGTGCTCGACGGCGATGTCGTGGATCGAGCCGGGGGTGAAGTAGTCGTCGCGCGAGAGCGATTCGCCCTGCGCGTCGACCATGTAGTTCTCGAGGGGCAGGCCGAGCTGCGCGCCCAGCGACGTGGAGCCCGCAACAGCGATGACCGCGCCGCCGTTCTCGATGAACTGGCGCAGTGCCGGCAGGCTGGTCTCGCTCGATAGGCGTCCGAGCCGCCTGCTCAGCGAGTCCGGCAGGCTCGCCACCAAGTCCTCGTCCGGCCCTCCGAAGCGGAAGCCGCCACGGCCTCCGCCGCCAAGGGCCCCGACGTACGCGCCGTCGGGCAGGATGATCACGTCGAAACGCTCGTTCAGGTTGCCCGCGTCGACGTCCGGCGGGTAGATCATCTCGAAGTTGAACTCGAAGTCCTCGAGTACGTAGCGCGTCCAGCCGGACGGCATCGAGCCGCCGTAGCGGTCCATCAGGCCGACGCGCGCGTTCGAGAGCGCCATGGTCGAGGCCGGCGCCGACATGACGCCGTGGAAGCCGACGCCCAGTTCGGCGGCCCAGTCCTCCAGCTGCGACCGGTTGGCGGACGCCGCCGGGATGAAGAAGGCGCCGGGCTCGAACGACATGCCGGGCGCGTCGAACGCCACATCGGTCCAGTACACCTCGCCCCCGCCGGCCAGCACCCGGTTCACCGCGGTGAAGGCCGCGTTGACGTGGTCCACCATGTAGCCGACGGGCGACGTTGCGCCGGCCACCGTGCCGGGCATGGGTTCGGCCATCCATGCGATCGGCTCGAAGGGACCGCTAAAGCCCTCCAGGATACGGTCGAACTCGACGCCCATCTGGAGCGCCAGCGTCCACCCGGCGTTGTCGTAGGGCGCGATCGGTGGCCCGCCAGGGTACTGGAAGTCGTTCGGGTGGTTCTGCGGCTCGAACATGTCGATCACATGCGGGCGGAACGCCTGCGCGGCGGTGACCACGTACGAGCCGGCGGGGTAGTCCTTCCCGCCGACGTTGAAGTCGTCCGTCGCCTGGTGCACAGTCACGCCGCCCTTGAGCAGCGCGTTCACGAACCGCGTGGCGGTGGGGAAGTCGCGCTGGTCCGCCGGCAGGATGTAGCCGCGGGCGTCACGCTTCGCCGGATCGCGCAGGTAGCTCTCGTAGTCCTCCATCGAGCCGCGCCCGCCCACCTCCTCGGCGACCTGGTCGATCCACTTCGGCAGGACCGTCCAGGAATCGCGACTCCCGCGCTCGATCGAGTTCATCCCCATGCGCCAGATATTGAAGAGCAGGTGCTCCCGGTTGCGCGACGCATAGTCGAGCACGGCCCGGTTCGCGGTCTGCGAGTAGTCTACCGATTGGCGGAAGTGCCAGGTGCCCGGGTTGACGGGCAGCGGCAGGTCGCCGTGGCTGATCTGGCGGTTCGGGAGGAAGGGGATCTCGATCGGGGTGGGGTGGCCGATGGTCTCGGTAAGGAGGCCGATCATGTTCTTGAAGTAGGGCGTGGTGCGCAGGCCGCCGTTCCACCAGGTGGAGTAGCTGGCGC
>JAPOOQ010000195.1 GCA_026713345.1 Gemmatimonadota bacterium
GACGGATCGACCTTCGTGGGCAGAACGGCTTTGGGCATGGCCGGTTCAGGCTGGGCCCCACGGGGCAGGGAAACCCGGCTCCACCGGGCCGATCAGCTCGTCCGCAACGTCCGTCTCGACCGGGTCCCGGCAGATCCATATCCGGCACTTGGGAGAGTCGGTGCCGGGGCCTGGCCGAAACACGAAGATCGCCAGCGCGCCGGTGTTCTCGGGATCCCGCAGGGGGGACGAGGTGCTGAGATTGGTGAAGCGCATCTCGGGGCGTGGAGGGCCGAAGAGGCCGTGGCCGGTGTGTGGTACGGTGAGGACCCGGTCCTCCCGGGCTCCGTGCGAGTCGATCTCGATGTCGAATTCGATGGTGGGCGGCCCGGCGGCGTCGGTGAGTGACGGGAACGCGGGTTTGAGAAGGGCTGCTGGGACGCGGGGGCCGGGTCGGCGGGTCTGGGTGGCTGAGGTCTCGGGGCCGGAGAGGAACTTGGCGTGCCAGAGCCAGTTGGCGCCGATCCAGTTGGCGATCCAGTGCCTGAGGCGGTGGGTCTCGGGCGGGCTGGGGTGGGGGGGTGTGGTTTGCATTGGGTAGTCTCCGATTCCGTTCCCCGTTAACCTGGTGTCGGCTGGCGGGAGCGCAACGAGGGGTTGGGGCTGGAGGCGTCGGGAATACGCACTGACGCCCGGCTGATCCGGCTGGTAGCGGCTGGCCTCAAGCACGGTAGCCTCCTCTTTGTCCGGGATCACGAGCTCCGTCACGCTTCTTCATCATTGGCCGCTTGGGTCTTGGGAGTATCTGAACGGCGGTTCATGTCCGCCATACCGGTCACTCTGCGACGGTTGAGGGATCGCGTCCCTGTAGACCATCCAAGAACCTCGCCGTTTCGCGACGCGGCCACCCCCAACGTGTAGAGTTCGGTATCGGCACTCGAACGTGTGAATCAGCCAGGACCCTTCCGGTCGGCGACACGGTGTACACCCAGACGTGGTGATAGCCATCGTCGCGGACGGCCTCCACGGTGACAGTGTGCGCCGAGTATAGCTGCTTCAGTTCCATCGCCGGTTCAGGCGGAGCGATCTCATGAGACGAACACTCCAAACGAACGACCGCATTGGGATCAATCTTGTTGCTGGAACAGACCTCGTCCATCACCAGAACCTGGAGGGCCTCTGCCGTGAGCGAAATGCGTGCTGGCGACGTGTCGTCTCTGAGTCTGTGGGACAGGTGGGCCATGGCGGCAAGGATCTTGCGCTTGACTGCTGGAGCAACCACGGCCAAGGTCACGATGTCGGCACCCACACCGGCAAGCTGGAGGAGAAACGCGAGTCCGCTACTCCCAGCCCCTACAGTGGGGTCGATATGCGAGTGGTGAACTCGTTCGGCGGTGGTAAGCTCTTGGAGTTCACGAGCGATTTCCTCACCGATCGAGTCAAATTCCGGCTCTTCCGAAAGGCAACTCTCGTAAACGAGGAGTCCGATCGACAAGCCTCGGTCCCAATCCCAATCGTCAGGCCGCCAGTCGTGCACCACAGGTTGATGTACGGGTTGCCGCACATCGGAAGGGTTTGCGGGACGATCTTGGATCTCAGGGTGCTCCTTCATGATCTTGTCGGGCCTCCACTTCCCGGATGAACTGGTCACCAACTCGGCTGAACTCGGCCCGAAGTGTAGCTGTGCCGGTCCTCTGGGCAAGGCGACGACCTATGATAGTGTACGGTCACCGGCCGGGATTGCCCGATTCGATGAACTCTGTCGGCATGCTAGGATTGAATCCGAACCGCCTGCTGATGGCGGCAAGATGTAATGTAAACACGACACAATGTAATCTCCAGTTGTCGTTTTTCTGATGTCACTGCCTCCCCGCCGGATCCCCAGCACTCGGCGGCCCTCGAGACCTGCCGCCCCGACAGCGTCCACCACCAGGATGACGTCTCCCGCCATGTAGGCTATAATGTCCCGGCGGCAGATCGGACCCCCCCCACCCCCCACCCCATGACCACCCGTAACCTCAACTGGATCGCCAACTACATCTGGGGCATCGCGGACGATGTCCTCCGCGACGTCTACGTCCGCGGCAAGTACCGCGACGTGATCCTCCCCATGACCGTCCTCCGCCGCCTCGACGCAGTCCTCGAACCCACCAAGCAGGCCGTCCTCGACATGAAGGAGTCGCTCGACGCCATCGGGGTCGTCGACCAGAAGGCCGCGCTCCGTGACGCGGCCGGCCAAGCCTTCTACAACACCTCCAAGTTCACTCTGAAGGACCTCCGCGCCCGCGCCAGCCACAGCCAACTCAAGGCCGACTTCGAGGACTACCTCGACGGCTTCTCGCCGAGCGTCCAGGACATCCTCGAGAACTTCGAGTTCCGCAACCAGATCCCGCGGCTCTCCAAGGCCGACGCCCTCGGCTCGCTGATCGAGAAGCTCACGTCGCCCGACGTCAACCTGAGCCCGGATCCGGTGATGGACACCGACGGCGAGGAACGGCATCCCGGCCTCGACAACCACGGCATGGGCACGGTCTTCGAGGAGCTGATCCGGCGCTTCAACGAGGAGAACAACGAGGAGGCGGGCGAGCACTTCACCCCGCGCGACGCCGTGGAGCTCATGGCGAAGCTGGTGTTCATGCCCGTCGCCGACCAGATCGAGTCGGGCCCCTACCTGCTCTACGACGGCGCCTGCGGGACCGGCGGCATGCTGACCGTGGCCGAGGACGTGCTGCAGCAGATCGCAAAGGAGCGGGGCAAGCAGGTGTCCACCCACCTCTTCGGCCAGGAGATCAACGCCGAGACCTATGCCATTTGCAAGGCCGACCTCCTGCTGAAGGGGGAGGGGGAGGCCGCCGACAACATCGTGGGCGGCCCGGAGCATTCGACGCTGTCCAACGACGCCTTCCCGTCGCGCGAGTTCGACTTCATGCTCTCCAACCCGCCGTACGGGAAGAGCTGGAAGACCGACCTGCAGCGCATGGGCGGCAAGAAGGAGATGCGCGATCCGCGGTTCGTGATCGAGCACGCGGACGATCCCGAGTACTCCCTGGTCACCCGCTCCAGCGACGGTCAGATGCTCTTCCTCGCCAACAAGCTCTCCAAGATGAAGCAGGAGACCAGGCTCGGAAGCCGCATCGCCGAGGTCCACAACGGTAGCTCTCTCTTCACCGGCTCCGCGGGCGGGGGCGAGAGCAACATCCGCCGCTGGATCATTGAGAACGACTGGCTGGAGGCGATCGTCGCCTTGCCGCTCAACATGTTCTACAACACCGGCATTGCCACCTACGTCTGGGTGATGACGAACCGGAAGCCCGAGCACCGGCGGGGCAAGGGGCAGTTGATCGACGCAACGAAGTGGTTCCGGCCGCTGCGGAAGAACCTGGGGAAGAAGAACTGCGAACTCGGACCGCAGGACATCGAGAGGATCTGCGAGACGTTCCTCAATTTCGAGGAGACCGAGGAAAGCAAGATCTTCGACAACGAGGCTCTCGGCTACTGGAAGGTGACGGTGGAGCGGCCGCTACGGCTGGCGGTAGACCTGTCCGAGCAAAAGAGGGACAAGTTCTTCGATGCCTGCCTTGAAGCCGGCGAGGAACAACTGGGAAACGTCGTAGAGTCGCTGGCGCCGCGCCTCGGGCAGGGTCCCCACCTCGACTTCAACCACTTCCTGGAAGCGGTGAAAGAAGAAATGCCGCTCTGCCGGGTCAAGATGACCGCGAAGCGGAAGCGGCTGTTGCAGACCTCACTGGCAGAGCGGGACGAGACGGCCGAGCCGGTGATCAAGAAGGTGCATCGGCACGGTACGGTGGCTGACCCGATCCGAGGCCTGCACGAAGTTGGCGATGGCTCCCAGCAGCGTGCCGTGGAGTACGAGCCCGATGCCAAGCTTCGGGATACGGAGCAGATCCCGTTGCAGGAGGAGGGCGGGATCGAAGGGTTCCTGCGACGTGAGGTGGTTCCGTACGCGGAGGACGCCTGGTACCTGCCGAGGAGCGTGAAGATCGGCTACGAGATCAGCTTCAACCGGTACTTCTACACTCCCGAGCCGATGCGGACGCTAGAGGAGATCCGGGCGGACATTCTGGCGGTGGAACGGAGAGGCGAAGGGCTACTCTTCGAGATATTGGGCGTGACAGGCTGATGTCTTCCGACTTTCGACCGTACCACATGCAGAAGGCGTATGGGACTGACTGGTTGGAATTCGTACCTACCCATTGGAAGATCGTACGGCTGAGGCATCTGGTCACTTGCCTGGATGGCAAGCGGGTTCCTCTTGCAGCCGCTGAACGCGGCAAGATGCTTGGACCATACCCCTACTGGGGCGCGAACAGGATCATCGACCACATCAACGACTACCTGTTTGACGAAGAGCTCGTCCTACTCGGAGAAGATGGGGCCCCGTTCCTTGCGCGCGACAAGCCCGTAGCATTCTTCTCACAAGGTAAGGTGTGGCCGAACAATCATATACATGTACTCCGGCCGAGAGATTCCGTGCAACCCGCGTTCCTAGCGTATGCGCTCAACTGCGTAGACTATGCGAGGTACATCGGCGGAGCTACTCGCGACAAACTCACTCAGAGCCAGATGAAAGCGCTCCCGATTCCTGTGCCTGTCGACTCTGAACAGCGGGCAATCGTCCGATTCCTCGACCACGCCGACCGGCGCATCCAGCGCTACATCCGGGCCAAGGAAAGGCTGATCGAGCTGCTGGAGGAGCAGAAGCAGGCCATCATCCACCAGGCCGTCACGGGCCAGATCGATGTCCGAACCGGCCAGCCGTATCCGGCCTACAAGGACTCCGGGGTGGAGTGGCTGGGGGAGGTGCCGGAGCATTGGGAGGTGGGACCACTGAAACGCTTTGTCGCCAGAGGACCCGGCGCGATCAAGGCTGGCCCATTCGGTAGTCAGCTTACATCGGCAGAAATGGCCGGAGCGGACTACAAAGTCTATACGCAACGTAACGTCATCAAGCACGATCTCGATGGTGGCGACAAGTACGTCAGTAGCGCGAAATTCGAAGACTTGCGGGCATTCGAGGTGATTCCCGGAGATGTGTTGATCACGAGCAGAGGTACCATTGGACGAACGGCGCTAGTTACAAAGGGTTGTCGAGCTGGCATACTGCATCCTTGTCTACTCCGTGTTCAAGTTGACCCGAGACACCTTGGTCGCAGATTCCTAATGACGCTGGTTCAAGACAGCGCTCTCTTGCCACGACAGCTTGCTTTCTTAAGCAACGCTACCACGATTGACGTGATCTATTCAGACACGCTGGCGAACGTCCTCATCCCGGTCCCCTCGCGCGAAGAACAACGGTGTATTGGCGAATACTTGAGCGATCGAATAGGAATCTTGAAGGCTGCTACTAGCAGCCAGGCAACGAGGCAAATCGAACTACTCAACGAGTACCGCGCCCGCCTGATCGCCGATGTCGTGACCGGCAAGCTCGATGTGCGCGAGGCGGCGGCCTCCCTGCCCGAGATTGATCCCCTCGATGTGCACAGCAGCAGCCGCGAATCTGAGGCGCACACTTCCGTTAGTCCACACGCCGCAGGCGCCGCTCTCTTTTCGCCCCACCCATGACCACCGACCTAACCGAACGCGGCCTCGAACGCCTCATCTGCAAGGCCCTCACCGGCGACCCCTGCGACCCCCCCTCCGGCCGCACCGTCGGCGAACCTCCTCCCCCCTACGGCGGCGTAGGCTGGTCTCCCGGCAACCACCACGACTACAACCGCGAATACTGCGTCGACCTCGTCCAACTCCGCACCTTCCTCCAGACCACCCAGCCCAACACCGCCCCCGCCCTCCGCCTCGACGAGGACTGCCCCACCCGCCGCAAGTTCCTCGCCCGCCTCCAGGGCGAAATCGCCAAACGCGGCACCATCGAAGTCCTGCGCAACGGCATCAAGCACGGCCCCCACGACCTCGACCTCTTCTACGGCACGCCCTCCGCCCAGAACGAGACCGCCCAACGACGCTTCCGCCAGAACCAGTTCAGCGTCACCCGCCAGCTCCGCTACAGCCGCGACGACGCTCAGCGCTCGCTGGACATCGGGCTCTTCATCAACGGGCTCCCCGTCTTCACCTTCGAGCTCAAGAACAGCCTCACGAAGCAGACCTTCAACGACGCCATCCTGCAGTACAAGCGGGACCGCAACCCGCGCGAGCCCCTCTTCCAGTTCGGGCGCTGCGTGGCGCACTTCGCGGTCGACGAGAACGAGGTCCCCTTCTGCACGCCCCTCCGCGGGAAGGCGTCGTGGTTCCTGCCTTTCAACCGGGGCTGGCAGCGCGGGGCCGGCAATCCGCCCAACCCGGACGGTCTCCGGTCCGAGTACCTGTGGCGCGATGTCCTCACCCGCGCGAGCGTGTCCAACATCATGGAGAACTACGCGCAGGTGGTGGCGTCGAAGAACGCGAAGACGGGCAAGAGCAAGAAGGTCCAGATCTGGCCGAGGTACCAGCAGCTCGACGTGGTGCGCCGGCTCCTGAAGGACGCCCGCGCGCACGGGGCGGGGAAGCGGTACCTGATCCAGCACTCGGCCGGCAGCGGCAAGAGCTTCTCGATCGCCTGGCTGGCCCATCAGCTGATCCCGCTGGAGAGGGACGGCACGCCCGTCTTCGACTCGATCATCGTCGTCACCGACCGCCGCATCCTCGACAAGCAGATCCGCGACACGATCCGGCAGTACGCCCAGGTGGGGTCGACGGTGGGGCATGCCGAGCGGTCGGGCGACCTGCGGCGGTTCATCACGCAGGGTAAGAAGATCATCATTTCGACGATCCAGAAGTTCCCCTTCATCCTCGACGAGATCGGCAACGAGCAGCGTAGCCGCACCTTCGCGATCATCATCGACGAGGCGCATTCGAGCCAGGGCGGGAAGACCAGCGCGGCAGTGGCGAGCGCGCTTGGCGAGGCGGGCGAAGTGGGCGAGGAGGAGACCTACGAGGACCAGATCAACCGCCTGATGGAGTCGCGCAAGCTGCTCCCCAACGCCAGCTACTACGCCTTCACGGCCACGCCGAAGAACAAGACGCTGGAGATATTCGGCGACCCGGATCCGCAGAGCGACGGCACGGTCCGGCACCTACCGTTCCACAACTACAGCATGAAGCAGGCGATCCAGGAGGGGTTCATCCTGGACGTGCTCAAGCACTACACGCCGGTCAACAGCTACTACAAGCTCGCCAAGACGGTGAAGGGCGACCCGGAGTTCGACGTCAAGAAGGCCCGTAAGAAGCTCCGGCTGTACGTTGAGGGGCACGAGCACGCGATCCGGCTCAAGGCCGAGATCATGGTCGACCACTTCCACGAGCAGGTGATCAAGCAGCGCAAGATCAACGGCGACGCGCGGGCGATGGTCGTCACCAACGGGATCGAGCGCGCGATCCAGTACTTCCTCGCCATCCGCGGCTACCTGAAGGAGCGCAAGAGCCACTACCAGGCGATCGTCGCGTTCTCGGGCGAGAAGGACTTCGGCGGGGAGAAGCTGACCGAGGCCAGCCTGAACGGCTTCCCTCCGTCCAAGATCGCCGAGGCATTCAAGGAGGACCCGTACCGCTTCCTCGTCTGCGCCGACAAGTTCCAGACCGGCTACGACGAGCCGCTCCTCCACACCATGTACGTCGACAAGACCCTCTCGGGGATCAAGGCGGTCCAGACCCTGTCGCGGCTCAACCGGGCGCACCAGAAGAAGCACGACGTCTTCGTGCTCGACTTCCTGAACGACGCCGAGACCATCACCGAGGCGTTCTCGAACTACTACCGCACCACGATCCTGGCCGACGAGACCGATCCCAACAAGCTGCACGACCTTCAGGGGGACCTGGATGGTGCGCAGGTGTACTCGGCCGACCAGGTCAAGGAGTTCGTGAAGCGGTACCTGGACGGGGTGGAGCGCGACCGGCTGGACCCGATTCTCGACCAGTGCGTGGCGGTGTACATGAGCGAGCTGGACGAAGACGAGCAGGTCGCGTTCAAGAGCAAGGCCAAGGGCTTCGTCCGGACCTACTCCTTCCTTTCCTCGATCCTGACCTACAACAACCAGGATTGGGAGGAGCGCTCGATCTTCCTGAACTTCCTGATCCCGAAGCTGCCGGCGCCTATTGACCCGGACCTGTCGAAGGGCATCCTCGAGACGATCGACATGGACAGCTACCGGGTCGAGAAGCGGGCGATGCGGGGGATCATGCTGGAGGACGACGACACGGAGATCAAGCCGGTTCCGGGGGTTGGTGGAGCGGGCAAGGGTGAGGTCGAGATCGACCGGCTGTCCGCGATCATCAAACAGTTCAACGAGCGGTTCGGCGGGATCGAGTGGGCGGATGAGGACAGGGTCCGCCAGATGATCACCGAGACGATCCCGGCCATGGTGGCGGAGGATACGGCGTTCCAGAATGCCCGCGAGAACTCGGATCGGGAGAATGCGCGGGTTGAGCACGACAAGGCGCTTGGGAGGGTCATGACGAGCATCATGAAGGACGACACGGAACTGTTCCGGCAGTTCGCAGATAACCCGGACTTCAAGCGGTGGTTGGGAGGGGTGGTGTTTGAGGTGGCGTATGAGGGGGTGGGGGGATGATGCATCAGTGGCCGATGGCGCGTGCCTGATCCCATGGCCCAAGGAACTGCAACGCCGGGCAACAGCTGGCCCCCTGAATTCAGGTTGGATAGGACGAGAATCCTGAATCTCCTTACCGGGAAGAGTTTCTATTCAGACCCGAGTGCCGCCCTGCGGGAAGCAATCCTCAATGCTATCGACGCGGTGTTCAGACGAAGGAAGGTTGATCCCGCTCTTGACCCACTCGTCACCGTGACGTTCGATCGCCAAACGCTAACGCTGAGCGTGGATGACAACGGCATTGGGATGAATCAGGATGATGTCGTTGGCCTATTCACCACTGTTGGCGCCTCGCTAGCCCAAGTCGAAGAAAACCCGGCGTCCGTCGGCGAATTCGGAATCGGCGTAATCAGCTATTTTATGGCTGGAGAACAGTTCGTGCTTCAGACCGATAGTGGAGATTCTAGTCCGATCGGCTTGCAATTCACGAAGGAGATGTTGGCTGGGAATCGCGCGATCGAGCTAACCCCGCAGAGAACCTCCCAAGGAACTACGGTGGTCATTCATGTGCGTGACAAGGATACGTTCGACCTCCTTGTCGACATGTTTCCCTATTGGTGTCGAGACGTTACGGTCCTAACGGCGCATCTCGAACCAGATGGGAAGCCGCTGCAACAGGGAGGAGCTCCGCGGTTTGAACGCTTCCAACCTCCCCAAGAACCAAAGTGGGTTGAGAACGCCCACCTTGCTCCGGTATCCGATCCAACTGGCTGGAACTCGATGACCGGTCGGTCGACAATATCCGTGCTCTATCGAGGTGTGTTTGTTCAGGAATGTCAACTACCGGGTCTCTGGGGCATACAGGGATCCATCGATGTTGATCCCAAGCATTTCGAACCCCGATTGAATCGCGAGAGTTTTATAGGCGAGAGGTTCGAGTCCAACGTGATATCCTTTATGCAATCTTGTCATCCTCGGATACTCGAACTGCTTGTGGAACAACTCGGAGATGCGTTAGAGCGGGGCGTACTAGACGAGTGGACTACGGGACGATGGGCGAATCTCTGGTTGTCCGTGCCAAGAACTCAACCATACGCCGCCGCAACAAGGGCCTGGGATTCGCAGTTCAGGACGGTTCCAGCTTTCGAGCTTGCTGACATGGGAAACCGTTGGCGAGCTGTGTCTCTGGAAGAAATCAAGAGGCGAAGTGGCCGCGTTTACGTAGCGCCGCTCGCTGACGAGCGTGCGACAGACATCGTCCAGGAGGCGGTGAGGTTTCTGCGGAATGCAGGAAAGACGGTAATCCGGGGCATTCGACATGACCAGTCTTGGATGCGGTACGCGGCACCCGTATACGGGACAACAGCCGATCTGATCTGGAACGTTTTCGCGGAGGAGCTGCCGACACTTGTGACGGTGGCGAATGAAGCAGAGGGCATTCTGGGAGCCATTGAGTCCGTATCCCCGCTCTTTACCGGACCGCCGCGGGTGGACTTGGTTAGGCTTGGTCCTGACAGCCAGCCTGCGATCGGGCTGGATGGCCGATTGCTCATCAACATCGATCACGAGGCAGGGAAGGCGCTCGTCCGAGATGCCTTAGAAGTCAACAAGGGACCCCTGTCCCTTGTCGAGAGCGCAGCGCGGCACGCACACCAGCAGACAATGCATGTGGTCAGAGTAGTCAGAGGGATGCCCAGAGAGGCTGAAGTGTTCGGTCCGGTTCGCCGACAATATGTAGAGAAACTCCTGTCGTGAAGATCCTGGTCTTTGCGGGCGCTGGAGCGTCCATCGAACTTGGGGTTCCAAGTATGATAGGGCTGGCTAGCCCGGATTTCTCACACGTATGGGAAGGCACCGGCCTCCGGGAGCTGTTAAGTTTATGTGGGCGAACGACTTGACAGCGACAACACCGGAGGACCGATGCCAACACAGTGTAAGCCGATCTCCTTCGCATTTCAA
>JAPOOQ010000196.1 GCA_026713345.1 Gemmatimonadota bacterium
GCGGAAGATGTTGTTGACGATCAGGTACACGGCGATTGCCCAAAGCACCATGCGCGTGATCGGGATCAGCCACTTGAAGGAGAGCCGCCGCGCGGTACTGCGCTCGGCGAGCGTGTCCAGCACCCAGATCACCGCGCGGATCAGGAAATGGAAGACCAGGATGACGAGAAGCGAGAGCGCGATCCCGAGCCCGATGCTGCGCACATCCTCGGTGGCTTCCTCGAGGTCGGGCAGTTCGAGCCCCAGGGCCGAGTCGGGAGGCTCCTGCGCGGTGGCGTTGGGGGACTCGCCGGGCGCCTGAAGGGGGATCGCGGGGGAGCCGGCCGCGGGCGGGGCCGCGCTCTGCAGTGAGTCGAGGCGCGAGAGGATGAGCTGCTGGGCGGCGGCGATCTCGGCGAGCTGCGCGGTGAGGGAGTCGATTGTGGCGGGAGCGGGGGGCTCCTGGACGGGATCGAGAGGGTCCGTTGGGGCGGACTGCGGCGAGGCCGTGTCGATGGGAGCCGGGACAGCCGCGGCCGGGGATGCCTGGACCGGGTCGACTTCGACCTCGGGCGGTGGAGCCTCGGTGCAGGCCGCCAGCGTGAGGAGGAGGACGGGCAGCAGGGGGGTGGGGCGGGGTGGGGTGGGGCCTCGTCCGGTCACGTGGGGGTGGTCTGGTGGGGCCATGTCGGTCGATCCCGGCAAATTGTCGGTCATTGGCCAGCGAACTCAAGTATACATCTGTTCCCAGCCGCAAACTATGAGAGCCAGGGGCAAGGTTCTCTCCCGATGGAACCCTGGAACCCGGGAACAGCGTCGCAAAATGGGTGGTTAAGACTCCAAAACCGATCCTCCGTGCCGTGGGGCTCAGACGGTTGCCGACCCCGTCCGCGACGGCGACCCCGCGAGGGGGACGGCAGGAGGCAGCCACGATGAAACGCAAGACCCCGGGAACCAACCGGCAACACGCCGCGACAACCCTTGCGGCATTTCTTACTCTTCTTGCCGCCATGCCCGCACCCGCCTTGGCGGCGTTTCCGACCGACACCCCCGCCCACATGCCCGAGGCGGTGCCTCCAGCGCAGACGAACGACCCACGCATCAACATCACCGCGGAGCGCGACACGATCATTGCCGGCCTGGAGGACCTGGTGCTGACGCTGACGCGCGAAGGGGCGCTGCAGGACAGCCTGCCGGTGGCGCTGAACCTGGCGCAGGAACACGAGTGGGTTCATCCAATGCCGCGTACAGTCACCTTCAACGCCGGCCGGGCGACGGCGGTCGACACCATAGTCCTCAGAGGGATGGCTGCCGCGAATCTGCGGAGTGGAGACGCTGTCGCAACCGTGGGCTCGGTAGCAGGCTACGCCACGGGCAGTGCGACGGCGACGGTGCACGTGATTGCGCTGGGGGGTCCGGCGGCGACGGCTTTCGTGGAAGAGGCGGCCTACACCTTTGACGAAGACGCCACTGACCCCCGCGTGACCGTGGTTGCACGCATGGCTTCCGGCATGCCTCGTGGCGCGGACGTGCGCTTTACGGTTCTCGCTTTCGACGGGAGCGCGGTGGCCCCCCTGGACTTCGAGCAGATCCTCCGGCCGGTCACCCTGCCGGAGGAGCGCTTTGTTGAGTCGAACGGGCGGTGGGAGGCCCGGCGCCGCATTCGTCTGCGGCTGATCAACGACGATGTCCGGGAGGGTACGGAGCACCTCCGCTTCTTCACGGGAGTGGGCGCCGGTGATTCCCGCGCGGTCGTGGTCGGCGACACTTCCGGCGCGCCATGCCCGGATTGCGGATCGCGGGTCGAGATTACCGACGACGAGGACATCCCCGAATGGGAATCGTCGCTGAGCGCGGCGGAGATCATGGAAGAAGACGAGGCGTCGTCCACCGCGACCCTCGCCATCACCAACGGGAAGACCTTCGCGACCGATCAGGTCGTCACGTTCGCGTTCGCCGGCTCGGCAAACAGGGATGCCGACTACCGTGTCGCGCCGGCCGACGCCAACGACACGATCCCGGGCCATCAGATGATCCTGTCCGCGGGTTCGACTTCGTTGGACGTGATGCTGACGGCGGTGGACGACGACTTCGAGGACTCGCCGGAGGAGATCGAGATTTCGGCAACACTCGCGGGCGAAGCGATCGGGAACGCGCAAACCATCCGCATCCTGAACCAGGAGATGGAGTTGCCCGCCATCACCCTTACCGCGAACCGCGACACGGTCATCGCGGGCTTGGAAGCTCCGACAATAACGCTAACGCGCGAGGCTCCGCTCGACGACTCCCTGACCGTGACGGTGCAGCTGACACAGGAGCAGAATTGGCTTTCCCCCACATCCCACGATGTGACCTTCGCTGCGAGCGACGCGGATACCGTCCTGATTCTCCCGGCGAGCACGTTCTCCTCGAGCGTTGTCCAAAGCGGCAATCTCACAGTGGCCGTGGATTCGGTCAGCGGCTACGACACGGACGAGGCGACGGCGACCGTATTCGTGGTCTCGCAGGATGGCCCGGCGGTGACGGTTTCGCTCACGCAGAGTTCCTATCTGTTTGCGGAAAACGCGGACAGCACCGACGTGCTCGTGACCGCACGGATGGCCGCCGGCATGCCTCGAGGAGCAAGTATTGTTGTCTCGGTGACGAGCGAAGGCAGATCGGAGACCAGGCCGGAACTCACCGCGGTTTCGGGTGTGGATTACTGGGCGTTTGTCGTGACCCCGAGTCTGCGGGAACAGAACTTTGCGCTGGAGAATGGCAGATGGGTAACGCGCCATCGCGTTCCCGTGGGGCTGCTCGACGACGATGTCCGCGAAGGAAGAGAGAGGTTCCGGGTGCACCTGCAGCGTTCCCCGCGACTGGTGAGCGATGAGGTCCAACTTCTCAACCCGGACACGACCCCGTGCTCGGAGGATGACGAGTGTCGATACCTGGTGTACATCGACGACGACGAGGACATTCCCACCCTGGACCTCTCGGTCAGCGCGGATGAGATCAGTGAGGAGGACGAGGCATCGTCCACCGCGACCGTGTCAATCACCAACGGCAAGACTCTCGCCGCTGATCAGACGGTAACATTCGCGTTCGCCGGCACGGCGACCGAAGGCACCGACTACACGGTCGCGCCGGCCGATGATGATGACGGAGCATCAGATCATCAGGTCATCATGCCGGCTGACTCGACCTCGGTTGCCGTGACGCTGACGGCCGTCGACGATGATTTCGAGGACGGGAACGAGACGATCGAGGTCTCGGCGACGCACGACGGCGACGCGATCGGGAGCGCGCAGACCATCCGCATCCTCAATCAGGAAGTGCTGCCGAAGATCACCCTTACCGCGAACCGCGACACGGTCATCGCGGGCCTGGAGACTCTGGTGCTGACTGCCACGCGCGAGGCGCCCCTCGAATTTCCCCTGGCCGTGGCTCTGCGCGTCACTCAGGACCAGAACTGGCTGTCGCGCACCTCGTACCAGCTGAACTTCGCGGCACGCGGGAGCACCGCCAGCCTGAACCTCTCCCGGACCCTGTTTTCGTCCGACGTGACGGAGAGCGGCAGTCTCACGGCCACGCTCGGCATCGTGAGCGGATACGAAACGGGGGACGCGACCGTGCACGTGGTCTCGCAGTCGGGTCCGGCGATCAAGGTGTCCTTTACCGAGGAATCCTACGGGTTCACAGAGGATGAGTCGGATCCGTCGGTGACCCTCGTTGTGCGAGCGGCCGACGGGATGCCGCGCGGGGCAGCCTTCACGTTCTCGGTGAGCGCCAGGAGCGGGACCGCTGCTTCGCCCGGGGACTACCAGGCCGTGAGCGAGGTGATCACCGTGCAGGAAGC
>JAPOOQ010000197.1 GCA_026713345.1 Gemmatimonadota bacterium
AGTCCGCCAAAGGCGGTGATTCCATGGCGGTCGTTGAGGAAGCCGGACGTCGACTCAAGAAGCACCCTGACCCGCGGGTCATCAAGAAGCGGCTGGTTGTGCTGGACGCCGATCGTATCGAGACCGATAGGGCAGGGGGCCTCACCAGGGCGGCGCGCCACGATCCGCAGCTGCGCAAGCTGCTGGACGCCCTCGGGCTCTGATCCCCCTTACCGAATCCCTTCCGGCACCCTCCGCACCACCACGGTCGGTACGTCGAACTCGTCCAGCCCGACGTAGGCCACGAGCCCGTCGGGACCGAAAGCGTTCGGCATGCGCGCGTCGGGAATCGTGCCGAGGTACTCGCCCTCGGGAGTGATCACATCGATCGGACCCGGCCCGGTTGCCGTCAATCCGGTCGGGGTCGAGAGCAGGGCCGTCTGGAACATCCCGATATGGTCGACATCGATGAACCCGCGAGCGGGAGTGCGCAGCGCCCAGATGGTCCCGTCCCAGGTCGTTTCCAGGCTGGCGACGTGGGGAATCGCGCTCTCCGGTTCCCAGTCGTCCGCCTGTTGCCGGAAAACTGAAGGTCCTCCGAACATGCCGATCGATTCGGCGCGGTCACCTCCTCCGGCGATGGCCTCGTCGATGCTTGTCCTGAGGTATGCGCGGAAGGCCCCGGCGGTGCGGTCGTCCCAGTTTCGCGGAGCGAAGGAGCGGACCAGGACCCTGCCCACGCCGCCTGCGGGATCCGTCACCTTGATCCGGTAGGCGGTCGTGTCGGAGTATGCGACCCGACCGTCAGGGAGCGCCGCGAAATGGAACTCCTCTTCAACATCCGGGCGCGAGGCGCGCGCGACCTCCGCTTCGCTCGCCTCGTCTCCGTCAAGACGCACGCGCAGCACGGTGCGAGGACCCGAACCGGCTTTCATGTCGAACTCCCTGGTGGTTGAGTCGACCTCAAACGTGCGCGCGATCGTCACCCGGGCAAGGAGGCTGCCGTCCCACCGGTCCACCTTCCGATCCCGCGGATCCGCACTTCTGACGTAGAAAAGAGGCGGCGTCTCGCCCTCGGAGACCCCTGGGTAGCGGACCCAGCGTTCAAGGCCTCCCCTCGCATCGAACAACTGATACGCCAGGTGCCCCTTGTCGGCGACCACCGTGCGCCCGTCGGGCAGGGCGAAGGCGTGGGTCGCGTCGCGAAAGTCCCCCGGACCTTCGCCGGGCTGGCCGAAACGCACCACCAGCTCGCCGCGCGGGTCGACCACCAGCACGGACAGATCACCGCTGGACCAGTCTCCGATGTGCAGGTTGCCCTGCGCGTCGAATCCGATGGATGTGACGCGGGTGAGCAGTTCCCAGTCGCGCACGCCGTCCCCGATGCGGTAAACCTCCGGGAAGTCGGAGTCGAGCAGGCGGTCTTCCAGCGGGAGTTCGATGACTTGCTGGGCGGTTGTCGGGCCGCCGGCGAGGGCCAGTGCGGCGAGGGCAACCCCGGTCGGGCAGGTTGGTGCGGGCAGAATGGGTCGGCTCATTTCTTGATCGAGCTCCTTGTGGTGCGGATTGTCGGACCTGGCGTGTGGACTTCGGTCGGCCGCTCAATTCGTGGCCGCCAGGGAGGAATACGATGTAGCGCCCCCATGGCTTCAGTTCAGTTCAGAGCTTGTCGATCAGCCGCGCCAGGACCTGTACTAGATGATGGGCCGTGCGGCCCGTTCCCGCACGGATCTGTGCGCGGCAACTGAAGCCGTTGGCGATGACGGCGTCGTCCGGGGCCGCGGCGCGCACGGCGGGGAAGAGGGCGAGTTCGCCCATCGCGCGGGAGGTGCGCAGGTG